>NZ_JBNPLL010000002.1:0-208007 GCF_050313455.1 Collinsella sp. SGI.180 | reverse complement strand
CCCGGCCTCGTCGGTGGGGGAGGGTCTGCTCCGCTATAATCGCCTAGGACATTAAATGGAAACGGGACGGGAGCCATACATGCGCCAGGGTTTCGACAACGCGAAGTATATCGAGCTGCAGGCTGCTCACATTAAGGAGCGCATCTCGCAGTTTGGCGGCAAGCTGTATTTGGAGTTTGGCGGCAAGCTGTTCGATGACTATCATGCGAGCCGCGTGCTGCCGGGTTTTGAACCGGACAGCAAGTTCCGCATGCTCAAGAGCATTGCCGACGACGTCGAGGTCATCATCGCAATCAATGCGAACCATATCGAGAAGAACAAAGCCCGTGGCGACTTGGGCATTACCTATGACGAGGACGTCCTGCGTCTGGTCGATCTGTTCCGCGGGAACGGATTTGCCGTTGCCGCCGTGGTCATCACGCAGTATGCCGGTCAGCCCGCTGCCGACGTCTTCCGCAATCGTCTAAACGCGCTCGGCATTCCCGCCAAGCTGCACTATCCCATCGAGGGCTATCCGCACGATGTCGACCTAATCGTTTCTGATGAAGGCTACGGCAAGAACGAGTTTGTCGAGACCACGCGTCCGCTCGTTGTCGTGACGGCGCCCGGCCCTGGCTCGGGTAAGCTCGCCACCTGCCTGTCGCAGCTGTATCACGAGCACAAGCATGGCACCGCTGCCGGCTATGCCAAGTTTGAGACCTTCCCGGTCTGGAATCTCCCCCTCACGCATCCGGTGAACATTGCCTATGAGGCTGCCACGGCAGACCTCGATGACGCCAACATCATCGACTCGTTCCACCTTGAGGCATATAACAAGACCACGGTCAACTACAACCGAGACGTTGAGGCGTTCCCGGTTGTTCGCGCCCTCATGGAAAAGATCTTGGGCGAGAGCCCCTATCAGAGCCCTACGGACATGGGCGTCAATATGGTCGGTTTTGCCATTACCGATGACGATGCATGCCGAGATGCCTCCAAGATGGAGATCGTGCGCCGCTATTTTGCCGCGGTTGAAAGCGTGCGCCGTACTGGCGTGGGCGATGAGCAGGTCGACCGTCTCAAACTCATTATGAAAAAAGCCGGCATCGACAAGAACTATTCGCCGGCACGCTCGGCTGCTCTCACCAGGGAGCAACTGACGGGCGGTCCCGTGGGTGCCATGGTGATGCCGGACGGTTCGGTAGTGACCGGAAAGACCTCAACGCGTCTGGGTGCCGCGAGCTCGCTCATCATGAACGCGCTTAAGCATGTTTCGGGCGTCGATCTTGAGCTCGAGGTCATCAGCGATGAGGCGATTGAGCCTATCAGCAAGCTCAAGACGCATTTCCTTGGCAGCAAAAACCCGCGTCTCCACACCGACGAGACGCTCATGGCGCTCTCTATCACCTCGGCCACGAGCGAGACGGCTACTCGTGTTCTTTCGGGTCTTGAGCAGCTGCGCGGCTGCGACGCCTTCTTTAGCGTGATTATCTCGCCTACGGACGAGACGGTGCTGCGCAAGCTGGGTATTAACGTGTGCTGTGAGCCCAAGTTTGAGCGCCGCGGTTTCTTCCATCGCTAAGATTGAGATGAGACGCCGCATCGGAGTGCGCACCCGATGCGGCGCTTAGGGGTTTTTAGGGCTATATTTGCCGAAATTTAGGCCGTTTACCTGCCCAAAAGCGATTTGCGCGGTATACAATTACCTCAGTGGATACATCCTTTGCGGGGCTACCCATGATGGATGTTGCCGGCCATCGAGGGATGCGTCGGTCATGCGCGGTGCTTTTGATGCTCGTGCTCGGTTTGAGGAGGCTGCCATGGCGGGCAAGGGTCGTGCGAGTGTCAACGATATGAAGCGTGTCGAGGTGCTGGTGCTGATGGAGATCGCTCGGCAATCTAAGGGAAACGGTGTGCCGTACGGTTTCTCGCGCAAGACACTCTCCGAGTGCGTAGGGGTTTCGCCGTATCGTGTCCGCGCCGCAATCGACCGTTTGGATTCTGATGGCCTTATCGAGGTCGTTTCTCGTTATAACGATGATGGCGGCCAGCTTGCAAACGGCATATGCCTGACCGTGCGAGGCGAGTGGTACCTTAAGGGCGTTCGTGCCGGCATGCTTGTTCAAGATATGTTGAAGGATGAGACTGCCGATCGGTAACAACACGGCAGTTTCGACGAGCCTGCACCGCCCAAAGCTACTTGGGCGGTGTTTTGTTTCGAGATGGAGAAATGCGGGCATGCGGGTGAAAAATAGCGAGCGGCTTGCTTTTCGAGTATTACAATGAAGACCCGTAAGATGTGAATGGAAAACTTCTACGGGAAGCGCAGGTAATTCAATATGACCAAGCATGTGTTTGTAACCGGCGGCGTAGTTTCGTCTTTGGGTAAGGGCATCACCGCGGCCTCGTTGGGCCGTCTGCTCAAGTCACGAGGCTACAAGGTGACGATGCAGAAGGCCGACCCGTATCTGAACGTCGACCCCGGCACCATGAGCCCGTTTCAGCATGGTGAGGTCTTCGTGACCGAGGATGGCTACGAGTCCGACCTGGACCTGGGCCATTATGAGCGCTTTATTGACGAGAATCTGACCCGTGATTCCAACTTTACGACCGGCGCTATCTACAAGAGCCTGATTGCCCGCGAGCGTCGCGGTGACTTTTTAGGCGGCACCGTTCAGGTGATTCCGCACGTCACCAACGCCATTAAGGATAAGTTCCGCCGTATCGAGGAGCAGACCGGTTCCGACGTGGTCATCACCGAGCTGGGCGGCACGATTGGCGATATCGAGTCGCAGCCGTTCGTGGAGGCCATCCGCCAGTACCGTAAAGAGGCCGGTCCCGAGAACGTCTGCTACATCCACGTGTCGCTCGTCCCCTATATCGCCGCCGCGCACGAGGTCAAGACCAAGCCCACGCAGCATTCGGTCAAGGAGCTTCGCAGCTTTGGCATTCAGCCCGACATCATTGTGCTGCGTTCTGATCACCATATCGACGACGCCATCCGTGGCAAGATCGCAAGCTTCTGCGACGTCGATACCGACTGCGTCTTTACCAACGAAGATTGCGCGAGTATTTACGATGTGCCGCAGCTGCTCGCCGAGCAGGACTTTGACCTGCGCATTTGCGAGCGCCTGGGCTTGGACCCGCGCGAGCGCGACATGAGCGAGTGGAACGAGTTCCTGCGCAAACAGAACCATGCCAACCACCATACCGACAAGGTCAAGATCGCCGTTGTGGGCAAGTACACCCAGCTCCCCGATGCCTACCTGTCGGTCATCGAGGCCCTGCATCATGCAGGCGTTTTCTATGATCGTCATGTGGACGTGCAGCTGGTCGACGGCGAGAGCCTCGACGAGCAGAACGTCTCCGAGGTGCTGGGCGACGCATCGGGCATTTTGGTGCCCGGCGGCTTTGGCAAGCGTGCCCTGGAGGGCAAGATTCTTGCTGCCGAGTTTGCTCGCGAGCATAAGATTCCGTATCTGGGCATTTGTCTGGGCATGCAGGTCGCCGTGTGCGAGTTTGCCCGCAACGTGGTCGGCCTTGCCGGCGCTAGCTCCTCCGAGTTCGATCCGGACGGTCCGTTTAGCGTAATTGACCTGATGAGCTCGCAGGAGGACGTGACCGAGAAGGGCGGCACCATGCGCCTAGGCGCCTATCCGTGCAAGCTCGCCGCCGATACCCTTGCGCGCGAGGCCTATGGCGAGGAGCTTGTCTATGAGCGCCACCGTCATCGCTTTGAGTTCAACAATGCCTTCCGCGACCAGCTCGAGGATGCGGGTTTGGTTATCTCGGGTCTTTCGCCTGACGAGCGTCTGGTCGAGATGGTCGAGCTGCCGCGTGACGTGCATCCGTGGTATGTGGCCACCCAGGCCCACCCCGAGTTTAAGAGCCGTCCGACCAAGCCGCAGCCTCTGTTCCGCGAGTTCGTGCGCGCCTCGATTGGCCAGCACGAGGGTGTCGATCGCCTGCAGGTGACGCCCATGAACCTCGCGACGGACTAAGGGTGTCAGCGAACGAAAGACATACCGAAGATACTCCCTCGTTGCTCGATACGGTGACGGGGGAGTATCTTGATTACCTTGCGGTCGAGCGAGGCTTGGCACGCAATACGATCGCGGCATATCGTCGTGACTTGACGACTTACTGTTCCTACCTGGAGCGGGCCGGTGTTGAGTCCTTTGAAGGCGTGAACCGTCAGATAATAGAGGGTTTTGTCGGTGATCGGCGCGACGGGGGCTACTCCGATGCCTCGGTGGAGCGTGCAGTTGCGGCCGTGAAAGGTTTGCATGCCTTTTTGGTTCGCGATGGGATCGTCGCCCAAAACCCGACGGCTGCACTGCGCCTGCCCAAAAAGGCGGAGCGCCTTCCGGAGTGTCTCTCGGTAGGGGATGTCTCGGCGCTCCTCGACCAAGATTTCCCGGAAGGGGAGATGGGTTTGCGGGACCATGCCATTTTGGAAGTGCTCTATGGATGTGGCCTGCGCGTGAGCGAGTTGGTGGGGCTCGATGTGGGCGACGTCCATTTTGACGACGGCTTTGTGCTGGTGCGCGGCAAGGGCTCGAAGGAGCGGCTTGCCCCACTCGTGGGAAGTGCCGCACGGGCTATGGCTCAATATATTGCTGATGGGCGTCGGCGCCTGGCCGCTCATGCCCGCGGGTCAAAGACGCCGGCAGTCTTTTTAAATAAGAACGGTGGTCGCCTGTCGCGTCAGAGTGTTCATGTCATATGCGAGCGATACGGGCGTCAGGTGGGACTGGTGGGGCTTCATCCTCATACCTTGCGTCACTCCTTTGCGACCCATATGCTTGCGGGCGGTGCCGACCTGCGCGTGCTACAGGAGATTTTGGGACATGCCGACATTTCGACCACACAGGTCTACACGCATGTCGACCGCACGCAGCTGACCGAGGTCTACCTGGCGGCTCATCCGTTGGCGCATCGCTAGCGACTCTTTGACCTGCATATTTACAACTAATGGGGGACGGACCCCAGGTTGTCGTGACGCGGTTTTGTGCGCGTATCGGCAATCTGGGGTCCGCCCCATCTTTTGTCTTGCGCCGATGCGCCGGTGGGTCGCGCGTGACGTTGGTAGGGAAGTTTGGGGGGCGATGTGAACGGCGCGTAAAGGGACACAAAATTCGCCTCAAGGTCAACTTGAAGGTTGAGGTTGAAAGCCGGGCTGCTACAGATGGCATCCCGGCTTTGCTGTAAACACAACATGTTGTGTTTTCGAACATATGAACGAGGGTGTTTTACAGCATATAGAGGGTGGAGTGGTGGGGTGTTGTGGGGGAAGGTGTGGGGAAAGATGTTGAAAAATGGGGCAGTTCCCCATATTATTAATGACGTCGACAGGCGGGGTGGTTCCCCGCGTACGTGCCATCTGAGTAACCGAGGGGAGGGCGCACATGGGAATGACGGGTGCATACGAGCGCAATCTCGATGCAAAAGGTCGTCTGTCCCTGCCTGCACCCCTTCGCGAGGAGCTTGGAGAGCATGTTCGCGTGTTCAAAGCCCTGGATGTCGATGCTCTGTACGTGTTCTCTGCCGAGGCCTTCGATAAGTGGGTCGAAGGACTCTTCGCGGGTCGTGAGGGCCACGAGGGTTTTAACCCTCGTGACATCAACGACCAGAAACTCATGAGGGCGATCAACAAGCGCACCACCTCGATGGATGTGGACAGCGCCGGTCGTATCGGTCTTTCTGAGTCTCTCCGCAAGCAGGCGAACCTCGACCGCGAGGTCACGGTTGTGGGCAACTACGACCACCTCGAGGTTTGGGACCGTGCTACGGCCGATGAGGACGATGACGATGAGGCTCTGCTGGACCTCTTCTTCTCGTAAGGGCAAGGCATGAGTAACGGA
The DNA here is from genome assembly GCF_050313455.1 of Collinsella sp. SGI.180. Lineage (NCBI taxonomy): Bacteria > Bacillati > Actinomycetota > Coriobacteriia > Coriobacteriales > Coriobacteriaceae > Collinsella > Collinsella sp. SGI.180. The sequence continues at coordinate 202,164 of NZ_JBNPLL010000002.1, read as the reverse complement.
TGGAGCGTGGGATCTTGACACAAGAATATCGGCATGAACCTGTCATGCTCGGCGAAGTGCTTGAGTCGCTGCAGCTAAAGAGCGGATCTGTCGTCTGCGATTGCACCCTTGGCGGTGCCGGTCATTCGGTAAAGATGGCCGCGCAGGTGGGGGAGACGGGTCTTTTGCTTGGCGTCGATCAGGACGACATGGCCCTCGAGGCCGCTGGTGCCCGTCTGGACCGCGAGGTCCCCGGCGTCCCGCATCAGCTGCTGAAGGGCAACTTTGGCGACTTGGACGAGCTGCTTTGCTCGGCCGAGGTGCCCGGGGTCGATGGCTTCCTGTTCGACTTGGGCGTTTCGTCACCGCAACTCGATATCCCTGGCAGGGGCTTTTCGTATAACGAAGATGCCCCATTGGACATGCGGATGGATCCGGGTAACAACACCCTAAACGCAGCTGAGGTCATCAACACCTATAACGAACACGACCTCACCCGGATTCTACGCGTCTATGGTGAAGAGAAGTTCGCCTCGCAGATCGCACGCGAGATCGTGCGTCGACGCGAGTCCGAACCGATTGAAACCACCGGTCAGTTTGTCGAGATCATCAAGGCTGGCATTCCGGCTGCCGCTCGTCGGCATGGCGGACACCCGGCCAAGAAAAGTTTCCAGGCCATTCGCATCGAGGTCAATCATGAACTCGATGTGCTCGAGAGAGGACTTGACGCCGCCACCAGGTGGCTCAACCCGGGCGGACGCATCTGCGTCATCTCGTATCACTCGCTCGAGGACCGTATCGTAAAGAACCACTTTAAGGAGATGAGCCAGGGGTGCACGTGTCCGCCGGAGATTCCGGTGTGCGTGTGCGGCAACGTGCCGATACTCAAGGTCATCACCCGCAAACCCTTGGTTGCCCAACCCGATGAGGTTGCGCGCAACCCTCGGGCGAGATCAGCCAAAATCCGCGTGGCGGAGCGCTTGTAGCGTTGCGCGCGCGATATTGGACCTCCCGCTCGCACCATAAACGAAGCTTAAACACACTACCAACGTACTCAGGATGGGAGGCGGCATATCATGGGCTACAACACCTCAAACGCAGCACTCGCCTATGATATGAACGCCATGCCCGCCTACCGCGAGGCACCGCAGGCGCCCGCTGCTCCTCGTGAGCAGCGCACACCGCGCTTTGATGTCTACACGGGCGCGGGCCGTCAGGCAAACCAGGCGGTAAGCCCGGTTTTCATGAGCGTTCTTAAAACGTTTTGCATCATTGCGGCTATCTTCATGACGATTGGCGTCGCCCGCGTGGCGCTTGCAAGCGTTACGGCCCAGGTGCTCAACAGCAACGCCGAGCTTACCAACACGCTCGAGAAGGCGACCGATGAGAGCTCTGACCTTGAGGTCATGCACTCTGTTTATGGTGCCGATACGCGCATTCGCGATCTTGCGGGCGCTTATGGCATGGTGGAGCCCAGTGAGAGCGTTACACTTGATTTTTCGCAGGATGCAGCCGCGGGCGCTAGCTCGGCTGCGGCTGTCCAGTAATAAGACGGTAGCTGAGTATGACAAATGATTATCGCCGCGGTCCAGACGGGAGTCGCGGGCAGGGACGTCCCTCTTCGCGGGGACGTTCTGGTTATCAAGGATCGGGTCGGTCATCTTACAACTTGGGGTCGAATCGTGGCAACGACCCAACGTCGCGCCTTCGCGGCTCGGATGACCCTCAAGTACGCAATAGCAGATCGAATAGACGATCTTCGACCGAATGGCTTACGGGGACGCCATTGCCTCGCCGTAATGCCGTCATGGGTTGTATCGGTTTGGGCCTGGCTGCGGGCGCCATCCGCCTTGCCGACTACCAGATCGTAAATGCCGATGAATTGCGCGGGCGCGCCGATGCTCGACGCCTGCTTGCGGAGACGCTTTACGCCAAACGCGGCACGATTTACGACCGAAACGGCAACGTGCTGACGTCGTCGGTCGAGTGCAGCAATGTCGCCGTGAATCCACAGCTGATCGAGGATGTCGACAAAACGGTATCGGCCTTGGTTAAGGCGACTGGAATCGATAAGAAGACTTGCCGCAAGCTGGTTCAGTCCGATGGCACCTGGGTGTATATCAAGCGCCAGGTGGACGAGGACGATGCCGCGGCATTGAAGAAGAAAAATCTGCCCGGCGTGCTCTTTGAGCAGGCGATGAAGCGGGTGTATCCATACGGCAATCTGGCTTCGCAGGTTCTAGGCGTGGTGAACGTTGACAACGTGGGCCTAACGGGACTTGAAAAGCAATATGACAAATTGCTGACCGGAAGAAACGGCACGCTGGTACGAGAGCGTGCGAGGGACGATAGCTATATTGCGGGTGGCGCCTATAAAAAAGTCGCCGCCATCGATGGCGTTGACATCGTGACGACGCTGGATGTCAATATCCAGCGTGCAGCAGAGGACGCTCTGGCGGAGGCGGTCGAGAAGACCAAAGCCAAGAACGGTTCGGCTTTGGTGACAGACCCTACTACCGGCGAGATTCTGGCCGCCTGTTCGTATCCGACCTACGACCCGACCAATTTGGAGAACGCCAAGACCGAGGATATGAACTTGCGCTTGGTCACCGATGCGTATGAACCCGGTTCGGTCTTTAAGACGCTCGTTGCAGGTGCGGGTTTCGACTTGGGCGTCGTGCGCTCGAGTACGTCGTTTGAGGTGCCGGCGAGCATTAAGGTCGGCGACGATACCGTCACCGATGCCGATAAGCGTGACTACGCCATGACCATGGATGTGCGCGAGATGATGCGCCGCTCATCCAATGTTGGCTTTGTATTGGTCGGGCATAAGATCGGCGCGGACGATTTTGCCGCGTACGTGGACAAATGGGGCGTTGGACACAGTTCGGGCATCGATTTTCCCGGCGAGAGCCTTGGCATTGTCAAGGAGCGTGACCAGTATGACGGCGCCACGTTGGGCTCGATGAGTTTTGGCCAAGCGCTGTCTGTCTCGCCGATCGAGATTGCGCGCGCCGTGGGTGGCATTGCCAACGACGGCGTGATGATGACGCCGCACTTTTATAAATCCAGCAAAGGCGAGGAGAAGGACTGGGGCGAGGGCGAGCAGGCGATTTCTGAGGACGCCGCCGCCCAGGTGACATCGTGCATGCAGACGGTCGTTTCCGAGGGCACGGGTGTCGGGGGCGCCGTCGACGGTTACGACGTGGCGGGTAAGACCGGTACGGCCGAGCGCGCCGATGAAAAAGGCGGCTACCTCAAAGCGAGCTATATGTCGTCCTTTATGGGGTTTGCCCCGGCGCAAGCACCCAAGGTTTTGTGCTATATCACGCTCGACGGAACGCCGAGCGGTTCGGATGCCGCCGCCGTGCCGTTCCAGGTCATTATGGCTAACGCGCTCGATGTGTTGGGTATCCCACGCACCAAGTAGGGGGTTACAATCCTGGAAAGGGCTGTCGATTAATCTGGAGGGTGTTCACATGCCCTGCACCACGCATGCGCGGCGCTGGGATACAATACGCCGATAGCATTATTAGGTTTACAGGGGAGCTGCAATGATAGAGATCGCCGTCAACAACCTCGCGGCCGCAACAGGGGCCCGGACCGTGACGGGAGAAGCCGATCGGGTATGCCGTGGGTGCGTTATCGACTCGCGCCAGGTTGAGGAAGGCACGATTTTTGTTGCCTTTCCGGGTGAAAAAGTCGACGGCAACGATTTTGCTTCCCGCGCCATCGAATCGGGCGCCGGCGCTGTTGTGATGACGCGCGAGCCCAACGCCGAGCTTGTATCGCTGGCTCAGCGTAAGGGCTGCGCCATCCTACACACCGATGATCCCGAGGAATTTTTGCTGCGCCTGGCACATGCCTATCGCACGCAGCTTGGCTGCCTCGTGGTTGGCATTACCGGCTCTATCGGTAAGACGACGACCAAGGATGTCCTTGCGGCAGTGCTTGCCAAGCGCTATCGCGTTTGGGCCACCAAGGGTAATTTTAACAATCTGATCGGTATGCCGCTCACGGTTTTGGCCGCTCCTGCCGACACCGAGGTGCTGGTTCTCGAGATGGGTATGAACCATTTTCACGAGATCGAGCGCCTTTCTCGGTCCGCCAATCCCAACCTTGCCATCGTGACCAAGATCGGCACCTCTCATATTGGAATCCTGGGAAGTCGTGAGAATATCGCCCGCGCTAAGTCCGAGATTGTTGGGGGCATGTGTGCCGCCGACGACCTTCTCCCGTTGCTGGTTTTGGGCGGCGAAGACGACTTCACCCCGTTCATTCGTGAGACGTTTGCCGAGCCCGCGGGTATCGACGTGATGCTGGCGGGTGTTTCGGATGTTGATGAGGTTTGCGCCCGCGGCATTCACATTGATGACGAGGGCCGCCCGGTCTTTACGCTTGACTTTGGCATGGGTGAGTCCGTTGACACCATGCTCGCCATTCCCGGCGTCCAGTCCGTTCCCAATGCCGTTAAAGCCGCCGCAGTTGCCTATCGTTTGGGTGTGACCCCCGAGCAGATCGACGCTGCCTTTAGGGGTATCGCGATTACCGGTCATCGTCAGGAGATCAAACACGCCAAGAGCGGTGCCCGCATTATCGACGACTCGTATAACGCCAGCGCCGAATCCATGGCTGCTGGCCTTGACCTGCTGTGCTCGCTTTCGTGTTCCGGCTCCCGAATGGCGATTCTGGGCGAGATGGGCGAAATGGGCGACGAGGCCCCCCGCATGCATGAGCTGGTGGGCGCCTATGCCGCGGCTAAGAAGCTCGATATGCTGGCGTGCGTGGGCGGTGAGCTGGCCGCTCGTATGGCCGAAGCCGCGCGCATGATGGGCATGGACGAGGACCGCATCCAGGTGTTCTCCGATTATCAGCAGGTGCTCGACCGTATGGCCGGCGCACTTGAGAAACATGACGTTGTGCTGGTCAAGGGCTCTCGCTTTGTCGAGCTCGACCGCTTTGTGGAAGGTGTGTGCTAGCCCATGTTCGGGAACCCCGCGTATCCTACATACCAGGCCTTTTTGGGACTTGGCATCGCCGCCGCCATTGCGCTGCTGCTCATGCCGTGGTGGATCAAGCTTCTTAAGGTCGAGGGTATCGGCCAGCAGGTCCGCGCCGATGGACCCAAACGCCACCTGATTAAGCAGGGCACGCCCACCATGGGCGGCGTTGTCATTCTCGTAGCCGTTTCGCTGACGTGCCTTTTGATGGGCAAGCTCACCACCGAGCTTGTGCTCGTGCTGCTTGCCACGCTTGCAACCGGCGTTCTGGGCCTTATCGATGATTTGACCTCTGTCACGCACGGTCGTTCGCTCGGCCTGACGCCCCACGCCAAGATGATCGGTCTCACCATCATCTGCGTCACGTTTACCGTGCTTGCCGTCAGCTGGTGCGGCGTTGCCCCCGAGATTCGTTTTCCCGGCGGTCTGACGATTGACCTCGGTATCTTCTCGACCACCATTGGTGGCCTTACCTTTCCGTGGCTCTATATCGTCTTTTGCTGGCTGATGATCGCCGGTCTTTCTAATGCCGTGAACCTGACCGATGGCCTGGACGGCCTTGCCGGTGGCACCTCCATGATTGCCATGCTTGCCATGGCTGCCATGGCGTTTTTGCACGGTGACGTAAACCTGTCTATCTTCTGTACCGCATGTGCTGGTGCTTGCCTGGGCTTCCTTTGGTTCAACTGCTATCCGGCGAGCATCTTTATGGGTGATACCGGCTCTCTTGCCTTGGGTGCAGCCTTTGCCTGCACGTCCATTATGACCAACACCGAGGTCGTCTCGCTCATCATCGGCGGCCTGTTTATCGTCGAGACCCTGTCGGTCATGATTCAGGTCGTCTACTTCCACTTTACGCATAAGCGTGTCTTCCTTATGGCGCCCATTCATCATCATTTCGAGAAGAAGGGATGGGCCGAGACTAAGGTCGTCATCCGTTTTTGGATTGTCGCTGCCGCTTTTGGCGCTCTGGGCCTTGCCCTGTTTTTCCAGTTGGGATAGTGGTTTTTCATGCCTCTTGCAGATTCCTTTAGCCTGCTCGTCTTGGGCCAGGGTAAGTCCGGTCTTGATGTCGCTCGCTGGGCGCTTGCGCACCCCGAGCGCGTGAGTACCGTTACCGTGTACGGTGGCGGCACGTCCGAGCCTAATGATGCCACGCGCTCGCTCGAGGCGCGCGGGGTATCGTTTGTCTACGGAACCGAGCAGGTCGAGGGCGCGTTTGATGTATGTGTGACGTGTCCGGGCATCTCGGAGTTCTCGGCATTCTTTAAGGCTGGCCGCGATCACGCTGTCCAGATCATGGGTGAGCCCGAGTTTGCCTACCGCCTGTCTCCCCAAAATTGGATCGCCATTACGGGCACCAATGGCAAGACGACCACCACGTCGCTGACCGACTACCTGCTTAAGGCAGCGGGCGAGGCGAGCGTTGCTGTCGGTAATATCGGTGAGCCTCCGGTGAACGAAATCGACGACCGCGCGCATAACGAGTGGTTTGTAGCTGAGCTTTCGAGCTATCAGATCGCAACGACCCAGGAGCTTCACCCCCGTGTGGCGGTGCTGCTCAACATTACCCCCGACCATCTGGGCTGGCACAAGAGCCATAAGAACTATGCGCTCGCCAAGATTAAGCTCTTCGAGAATATGGTCGATGATGACCTTGTGGTTATCGACGTCGAGGATGCCGGTATCCATGAATTCGATGAGTATGTCTACACGCCGGGTCGTCGCATCTGCAAGGTCGCCTTTGACGAGCCTGCGGGCGAGGACGCCGCATTTGTGCGCGATGGCAAGATGGTCATTCGCCTGAAGGGCGTCGAGACCCCGCTCATCGCCACGTCCGAGCTCAAAATCTCTGGACATCACAATGTCATCAATGCCCTGTGCGCTGCCACGGCTGCCCTGGCCGTCGGTGCCGATGTCGACGGTGTGTGTCGCGGCCTGGCCTCATTCCAGCCGCTGGAGCACCGCGTTGAGCCCTGTGGCGAGATCGATGGCGTGCGCTACGTCAACGATTCCAAGGCAACGAACACCGATGCGGTCGAAAAGGCCCTGACGGCGTTTCCCGACGACGACGTGATCTTGCTGCTCGGTGGTCACGATAAGGGCACGCCACTCGAGTCCTTCGCCCGCGTTGTCATGGACAACGTGCGATCGGTCGTCTGCTTTGGCGATGCGCGCGAGCGCTTTACCGCCGCTATGGACGAGGCCGATGTCGATGGTGACGTTGATATCGCTCAGGCTGACGACCTGCGCGACGCCGTCGACGTTGCCCGTTCGCTGTCGAGCCGAGGCGACGTGATCCTGCTTTCTCCCGCCTGTTCTTCGTTCGATGAGTTCTCGGGCTACGAGGAGCGCGGCCGCGTGTTTAAGGACTACGTGGCCCAGCTTGCCGCCGCAGCGAAATCGCAAATGGAATAGGGGCCGCCGGTGAGAGAGGAGAGCCCCCGACAAGGTATGAGGAGGCCCGACTCGGACCGTGCTTCCTCGCAGCGCAGTACGCCGCGTTCCGGTCGCGGCGGGCAGACGCTCAGCGAACGCTATATTGCCGGCGTCCCCGCCCGCATCATGCGCCCTCGTTTGATATTCATGGCGTGCCTGTTTACTTTAGTGTGCTTTGGGCTGCTGATGGTGTACTCGGCGTCATCGGTCGAGGCATTGCACGAGAACGGCTCGGCGACGTTTTTCCTGGTTCGACAGGCTACCTTTGCCGGGGTTGGCGTGCTTGCCATGGTTGCGATCGTTCGCGTCTTGCCGGACAGCTGGTTTGGGGAAAATGTACTTAGGATCTTCCTTATCGGCATGATTCTCTTGCTGTTTGCGGTATTTCTTGTCGGCAGTGGCAGCCGTGGCGCCACGCGCTGGCTCAACATCGCCGGTATTCAGTTCCAGCCGTCTGAGTTTTTAAAGCCGTTTGCCATCGCGTATTCGGCCATCATACTCGACCGTTTCTTTTCGCCCGGTGGCAACATCAACGAGTTCCTTCGTAAGATGGTCGTCTACTTGGGCATTTCGCTCTTTTTGATCTTTATCCAGCCCGATTATGGCACCGTCTTGATCATCTCGCTGACCCTCATGTGTATGGCGTTATTTGCGGGCCTAGACCCCAAGTTTATCATCGGCGTGATCATTCTCGTCATTGTCATGAGTGTGTTTGCGCTTGTTGCAGAGCCGTACCGCATGGTGCGTGTTCAGGTTGCCCTGAACCCTTGGGCCGACGAGTATGGCGATGGCTATCAGGCAACGCTTGCCATCATGGCGTTTGCTTCGGGCGGCTTGTTCGGCCGCGGCATCGGTAACTCCACCATGAAGTATTCGTATCTGCCCGAGGCACACAACGACTATATTCTGGCCATTATCGGCGAGGAGGTCGGTTTTGTCGGGACCGCGCTGCTCTTCCTGGTCTTTGCGATGCTGATTTACTCAGCGTTTCGCATTGCCGAACAGGCTGCGGACCGTCGCGGAGCGCTCATGGCATCGGGTTCCGCAGTCATTCTCGCGGTACAGTTTTTGATCAATGCGCTGGGCATCCTCAACGTGTTTCCCATGACGGGTAAGCCGCTGCCATTTATCAGCTACGGCGGTTCGTCGATTATCGTATCGCTTATGCTTGCGGGGCTGATCTTGCGCGTCTCGCACGAGAGCGCCCGTCGTGATGAGTACGACCGTCGCCGCGAGAGCTTTGCCGTTATGGACGAGAGCACCGCCGGCGTGCCCCATGTGCGCGGCGATCGCCCTTCGCGCAACGGTTTTACCGTCTTGGATGGCTCTGCGTCCGAGCCGGCGGCTCGTCCGCGCCCGCGAACGGCTCCGCAGGGGCGTCCCCAACGCCCGAACCCCCGAAGCTCGGGCGGCGGATATAATCGAATCAATTTGAATTCGGACCCGTCGGCGCGTCTGCGCACCGACGATCAGGGACCGCGCGTACGAAGGGATTTTCATGACCGATAAGATGACCGTTGCTATCGCAGCCGGCGGCACGGCGGGACATATCAACCCTGCGCTTGCCTTGGCTGAGGAGTTGCGCGACCGCGGACATCATGTTGTGTTCGTGGGCCAGTCGCACAAGCTCGAGGGTCGTTTGGTTCCCGAGGCCGGGTTCGATTTTGTACCTATCACGGTCACGGGCTTCGACCGTTCCCGTCCTTGGACCGCGTTGAGCTCGCTGTGGCGCGTCAATAAGGCCAAGCGCTCGCTCGCCAGCCATTTCTCAAAGGTTGGCAAGCCCGATGCTGCCATCGGTTTTGGTGCCTACGTCGAGGTCCCGCTGCTGGGCTGGTGCAAGGATGCGGGCGTTCCGTATCTGCTGCACGAGCAGAACTCTGTTCCGGGCCTGGCCAATAAGATGATGAGTTCCCATGCCGCCCGCGTGTGTATCTCGGTGCCGGCTGCGCGCTCTGTCTTTGAGCGCGAGGGCGACCCCGAGCATGTGCTCATGACCGGTAATCCGGTGCGCCGCTCGGTCATTGAGGGCGATCGCGCCCGCGGCCGCGAGGCACTTGGCGTGCCCGAGGATGCGACGCTTCTGCTCGTCTTTGGTGGTTCGCTCGGTGCCCAGCATCTCAACGAGCGCGTAGCCTCGCTCAAGAGTGAGCTGCTGACCCGCGAGAATCTCTACATTTTGCATTCGACGGGAGCCGACGGCTTTGAGGACACCGAGCGTGCTTTGGCGCTGACGTCCGATGAGACGAAGCGCTATCGCGTCCAGCCCTACATTGACAACATGGGCGACATGCTAGCTGCAGCTGACCTGGTGCTCTCGCGCTCCGGCGCCTCGAGCGTGGCCGAGATTGCCGCCCTCGCCGTGCCTTCGGTGCTCGTGCCGTATCCGCATGCCACGGCCGACCACCAGACGACCAATGCGCGTTATCTGGTCGATGCCGGTGCCGGCGTGCTTTGTGCCGATGCCGATATCGATGCTCCGGCGTTTGCCGAGGAGCTGCTGCATCTGGTCGATGACGCCGCAGCGCGCGATGCCATGCGTCAGGCGGCGCGCGGGTTGGCTCAGGACCGCGCCGCCGCACTTTTGGCCGATGCGGTAGAGGGTTTGCGTTAGTTAGACGGGATATCGAGCTTGCGCTCGCGCGGATGCGGTAGGTGCGGTACAGTTAACGGGTTACAGGCAGTGTTTACGCAAGGAGTACACGAGCACATGGCTGATTCCCAGACTGCAGCCTCCGCGCCCGAGTTCAAGAGCGCCCACTTTATCGGTATCGGTGGCGCCGGCATGAGCGGTATCGCTCTCGTTTTGCACGAGCGTGGCTATGCCGTTACCGGTTCCGACCTTAAGACCTCGCGCTACATTCGTCAGCTTACCCGTGCTGGCGTGAAGGTTCATGTGGGCCACGAGGCCGCCACGATCGATGAGGTCAAGCCCGACGTGGTCGTGGTCTCTACCGCTATTCCCGAGTCCAACCCCGAGCTTGTGCGTGCTCGCGAGCTCGGTATTCCTGTGTGGCCCCGCGCCAAGATGCTCTCGGCTCTGGGCCACGGCTACACCACCATCGCTGTTGCCGGCACACACGGCAAGACCACGACGTCCTCGATGTGTGCCACCATGCTCGACCGCATGGGTCTGGATCCCAGCTTTTTGATCGGCGGTATCGTCGAGGGTTACGATACCAACGGAAAGAACGGCTCGGGTGACTACTTTGTCGCCGAGGCCGATGAGTCCGACAGCTCGTTCCTGTTCCTGAACCCCAACGTGGTCATCGTGACCAACGTCGAGGCCGACCATCTCGACCACTACTCGGGCATCGAGGAGATCGAGGCCACCTTTGCCAAGTTTATGGGCCTGGTTGGAGAGAGCGGTACCGTCATCGTTTGCGGTGAGGACCCGCATCTGGTCGAGCTCGCCAAGTCGACGGGTCGCCACGTGCTTTCCTATGGCTTTGCCGAAACCAACGACGTCGTCTGCGTGCATCCGGATGTCAAGGGCATTCAGAGCGACTTTATCGTTCGCTTTGAGGATGGGACCGAGCATGCTGTCGAGATCAAGAGCAACCCCGGTCGCCACAACATGCTCAACGCCACGGCAGTGCTAACCGTTGCCCATGTCCTGGGTCTCGACGTCGATGCCGCAGCCGAGGCGCTTTCGAGCTTTGAGGGCGTCCGCCGCCGCTTTACCCATGTGGGCGATATTGACGGCATCACCGTGGTCGATGACTACGGCCATCACCCCACCGAGATCAAGGCGACGCTTGCCGCCGCCTCGTCGCTGGGCTATAAGCATGTTGACGTCGTGTTCCAGCCGCACCGCTATTCGCGTTTGCAGGCGCTGTGCGATGACTTTGCCGATGCCTTCGCCAATGCCGATAAGCTGCTGCTCATCGATGTGTTCTCTGCCGGCGAGATGCCGATTCCGGGCGTAACCTCCAAGATGCTCGCTGATACTGTGCGCGCCAAGCACCCTGGCAAGGAGGTCGTGTACTGCTCCAGCCGTCTCGAGCTCAATCGTGAGCTCGAGAAGATGGTAGGTGAGGGCGATCTGCTGCTTACTATGGGCGCCGGCGACGTTACGACCGTTGGCCCTGAGTTCATCGAGTATCTGACTGCCAAGAAAGACGCTTAGCCCCTATGGGTCTGTTTAACGCCGTCATGGCGCTTTCGGGCATGATTGACACGGATGTAGTCGAGGATGAACGCCTTGCGCGTCATACGAGTTATCGTATCGGCGGCAAGGCCGACCTCTTCGTGACGTGCCATAGCTATCATGCCCTTCGTCGTGCCGTGGCAGTACTCGACCGTGAGCAGGTGCCGTGGGTCATTATCGGCAAGGGATCTAATCTGCTCGTTGCCGATGCGGGCTATCGCGGCGCCGTCATTTCGCTGGGGCGTGAGTTTCAGCGCACCGTTGTTGCCGAGGACGGTTGCACGCTGACCGTTGGCGCGGGCGTTATGTTCGCACGTTTGGTCAACGATGCCCTGTCGCGCGGGCTTTCGGGCCTTGAGTTTGCGGTTGGCATCCCCGGCTCGGTCGGCGGCGCCGTATCTATGAACGCCGGTACGCGTACCGAGTGGATAGGTTCGCTTGTCGAGGATGTGGTCACGTTTGACCCGGCATCCGGCATTAAGCATTATGCGGGGTCCGAGATTGCCTGGGGCTACCGTGAGTGCAGCCTGCCGCGTAACGAGATTATTCTCGAGTGCGTGCTTAAGCTCAAGCCTGCGCCTAAGGCCGACATTCGCGAGCGTATGGAGCGGTATCTGACGAGGCGCAAACGCACGCAGCCCATGGGTCGCGCTTCTTGCGGGTCGGTCTTTCGCAATCCACCCGACGCGAGCGTTGGCAAGCTGATTGAGGATTGTGGATTAAAGGGTTTTTCGGTTGGCGGTGCGGAAGTTTCGCCCGTACACGCTAATTTTATCGTTAATAACGGTACCGCCTCGGCCGATGACGTGGCCGCGGTTATCAGGCATGTGCACGGAAAGGTGAGGGAGGCGTATGGCATCGAGCTCAGACCGGAAGTCAAATTCCTCGGCTTCTAGAGCATCGAAACCTACCTTCCGCCGCGCCGGAGGGCGTTCCGGCGCACCCGTCCAGCCTCAACGCAAGCCCCCTGTGTCCTCCAAGCCCGCTGGATCCGTTCGGTCCGCCAAACGTCCGGTCGTCGGCTCGCAACTTGGTGGACGCCCTGCCGCAAAAAAGACGGTTCACCCGGCTCCGCGCCCCTCGGTGACGTCTAAGTCGGCGATGGGTGCCAAGCCCTCTCGCCCCATAGTGACGCCCAAGCCCTCGCTGGGGGCTAAAGCAACGCATCCCGGTCGTACGTTGGGCGCTGCCAAGCCGCGCTCGTTGACGTCGGTGCCCGCCACTAAGGCACCTGCGACCAATAAGGGTATCAATCCGCTGTCGTCGCTTGGCGCCATGGCGAGTAAGACGTCCGAGGCCGCCTCTGCCGTTAAGGGCAAGGGCAAAATCGTGGGCGGTATCTTGGCGGCTGTGGCCGTGCTTGCCGTCGTTGCCATCGTCGTTATCAATTCCGGCCTGTTTGCCGCTACCGATATTCAGATCGAGGGCAGCGAGCATGTGACCAAGCACGATGCCATGCAGCTGATCAGTCTGCCCGAGAACACATCGCTCTTCAACGTAAATCCCGACCAGATTACTGAAGATCTCAAGCAGAACCCGTGGGTTTCGGGCGTGGACGTTCAACGGCAGTTTCCCCACACGCTCGTCATTACGCCGACGGAGCGCAAGGTCACCGCGATCGCTTATATAAGTTCCGACGATCTTGCCTGGGCCATCGGCGACGATGACACCTGGATCGCACCGCTTTCGACCTCTGTGGAGGTGGACGACCAGGGAAATGTCGTCACTTCGGGTGAGGGAGCCAACACATTGAGCGGTATCGATGCTGCGTTGGCGCTGGCCAAGCACTACGGGGCCGTGCTGCTTACCGATGTCTCGGCTGATGTCGAGCCGGTCTCGGGGCGGGCCGTTTCTTCCAAGGCCGTTAAAGCGGGCCTGGATTACGTGCGTGGTTTTTCCGGCGAATTCTTGGCGCAGATCAAGGATATTTCTATACCTTCGGTCGAGGCCATCTCGGCGAATCTTGATAATGGCGTTGAGGTCTCGCTGGGCGATTCTGATGATATCGCCAAGAAGGAACGCGTCGTGACCAAGCTTCTGTCGCAGGTAGAGGGCGTAACCTACATCAACGTTCGGTCTCCCGGCAACTATACGTTTAGAAACGCACCGACCGCTTAGCGTCGGTGTGTGGCTTTGTTGAGGGGCCATACCACGCCGTTTATCTGGTTTGTTTGGTTTTCACGGTCAATTATTTGACTGATACGTTCATAATGTGCAAACATAATACGGTTTACCTTTGCATTTACTTTCAACCTGAAGGTTAATGTGCGCAGGGGTCAACCCATGCTATGGCTATAACCTTTGTTCGGAGGACCGACATGCACGAGACAGAGATCAACAACTACCTTGCCGTCATTAAGGTGGTCGGCGTCGGCGGCGGCGGTACCAACGCGGTCAATCGAATGATCGAAGAGGGCATTCGTGGCGTCGAGTTTGTTGCCATCAACACCGATGCTCAGGCGCTCGCGATCTCTGATGCCGATATCAAGGTCCACATCGGTACCGACCTTACCCGCGGCCTGGGCGCTGGCGCCAACCCCGAGGTTGGTCGCAAGGCTGCCGATGAGTCCCGCGATGACATTGCCGAGGCGCTCGCTGGCGCCGACATGGTGTTCATCACCTGCGGCGAGGGCGGTGGCACCGGCACCGGCGCCGCTCCCATCGTTGCCGATATCGCGATGAACGAGGTCGGTGCGCTGACCGTCGCCGTCGTGACCAAGCCCTTCACCTTCGAGGGCCGCAAGCGTAAGAAGAGCGCCGAAGAGGGCATTAAGACCCTTTCCGATTGCGTCGACACCATGATCGTTATCCCTAACGACAAGCTGCTCGACATCGCCGAGAAGAAGACCACCATGCTCGAGGCCTTCGCGATTGCCGATGGCGTCCTTTCCCAGGGTACCCAGGGCATTACCGACCTCATCACCGTCCCGGGCATCATCAACCTGGACTTCGCTGATGTTAAGACCATCATGAAGCAGGCCGGCACCGCCATGATGGGTATCGGTACTTCTTCTGGGGACACCCGTGCCGTCGACGCCGCCCAGCAGGCTATTTCCAGCCCGCTGCTCGAGAGCTCTATCGATGGTGCTACGCGCGTCCTGCTCTCCATCGCCGGATCCAAGGATCTGGGCATCCAGGAGATCAGCGACGCTGCCGACGTTGTCGCCAACGCCGTCGATCCCGAGGCCAACATCATCTTCGGTACCGTTGTCGACGAGTCCCTGGGCGATCAGGTGCGCATCACCGTTATCGCTACGGGCTTCTCCGACTCTAATGTCAACCGTCAGGACGAGCTCTTCGCTGCCCAGCAGTCCCAGAGCAAGGCTTCCGTTGCCGAGCCTCAGCGTACCGCTCCCGCTGCAAGCTCGGCTCAGTCTGCCCCGACCCGCAATGTCGGCGGTACGGAGCTTCCCAATTTTGGTAACGACCAGTTTGAGCTTCCCGACTTCCTTAAGCGTGGTAGCTTCTAGTTCGTTTTTCTCAACGACCTGCACGGGGTGTATCCATTTGGATGCACCCCGTTTTGTTTCTCGTTTGTAAACGAAAGTCTCCAATCTCTTTACGTTCCCCTTACGTTTGGTTCCTACCGCTGCGGGTATCCTTTTGTAGAAGTATGGCAGCCGTATGGCACGGACTGCTGCGGCTTGGCCGCGATACTTGTGTTATTAGGAGGCTTTAGTATGGCAGCACGTGCGGACAACGTTTCGCGTGTCGACCATGATGGAGTTACGTTGGTAGAGGGCGCGACGCACGATGTCCGCTTTGCCTTCACCGAACGCACTGGCGGTGTTTCCGAAGATGCGTACTCCTCACTCAATCTGGGCTCGCATGTTGGCGATGACCCCTTTGCCGTTCAAGAAAATCGTCGCCGCGTACTCGAGGCCATGGGTGCCGCCGAGTGCGAGCACAACCTGCTTGTCCCCAATCAGGTACACGGTGACAATGTCGTGACGGTGACCTCGAACGGCGCCGATGATCTCGAGAACATTCGCGAGCAGATTGCCGAGGGCTGCGATGCCCTCGTCTGCACGGCGCATGAGGTGCCCGTGATGCTTTGCTTTGCCGATTGTGTTCCCGTTGTGCTGGTGGCTCCCGGCGGCTTTGCCGTGGTGCATTCTGGCTGGAAGGGCACGATTGCGCGCATTTCCGCCAAGGCGTGCCAAGCGCTCTGCGAGGCGGCTGGCTGCAAGCCAGACGACATCTCTGCCTATATTGGGCCCCATATCCTGGGTGACGAGTACGAGGTGTCCCAAGAACTTATGGACCGCTTTGCCTCCGAGTTCGCGTGCATCGATGCTGCCGCTTCTCGTATGCTCGATCTTTCCGCCGCCATTCGCGAGGCGCTGATGGACGCCGGCGTCGTAGAGAACGGCATTGTGGACACCAAGCTCTCCACCGTTCGTCAGAACGACCGCTTTTATTCCTACCGCAACGAGGGCGGCACCTGTGGGCGCCATGCTGCGATCGGCGTGATGCTATGAGAAAGATCGCATCGGTCCTAAGCGCGGCAGTGCTCACGCTTACGCTGTGTGCCTGCTCCTCGGGATCTTCCACGTCTTCTATCACCGTGGCCGGCTCGACCACCTGCCTTCCCATTGCCGAGATTGCGGCCGAGGGCTTTAAGGAGGAGACCGGCACCGACGTGCTCGTCTCTGGCCTTGGCTCTTCTGCCGGTATCGAGGCCGTCAGCAACGGCACGGCTGACATCGCCAGCTCGTCTCGTGGCCTCAATGCCGACGAGCAGGATCTGGGCCTGACCCCGATTGTAATCGCGCACGACGGCATCGCAGTCATCGTGAACGACGATAATCCGGTCGACAACCTCTCGACCGAGCAGCTTCGCGACATATACGCCGGTAAGATTACCAACTGGAAGGAAGTCGGCGGAGAGGACCTGAAGATTCAGGTTATTAACCGCGATGAGGCGTCCGGTACGCGCGAGGCCTTCCGTACCATCGTGATGGACGGCACGCCGTTCGATCGTCGCTCTGCCGTTCTTTCGGGCACGGGCCAGGTGCGCGATGTCGTGTCCCGTTCACGTGGTGCTATTGGCTACATCTCGCTGGGTTTTGTCGAGAGCCTCAACGCTAAGACTTCGGTTAAGGCTGTTTCGGTCAACCATGTCGAGGCATCCGAGAAGACGGTCGCAAGTGGCGGCTATCCCATCTCGCGCGACCTTTACTTCTTTGTGAAGGGTACGCCTTCGCAGCGTGCACAGGACTACATTGACTATGTGACGTCGGAGAAGATGGACAAGCAGATTCGCGAGGCGGGCTTTATTCCCGTCACCAACGACGGAAAGGGGAGTGAGTAGCATGGAAGCACAGGAAACCCCCCAGATTGAGCGAGAGGCTCAGGCGCCCAAAAAGCGTGAGTTGGCGTTGGTGTCGCGCAGCACCTATCTCAAAGAGAAGGCGCTGCAGTGGATCTTCTTTGCTTGCGCGTTCTTGGCGGTCGTCACCGTCATCCTGATTTTTGTCTTTACCACGTACTCGGCGTTGCCCGTCTTTACCGACATCGGTCTGGCGGACTTCTTTAGCTTTACGTGGGCGCCCTCCGAGGGCCACTACGGCATCATGTCGCTGCTGGCGGGCTCTGGTCTGGTGACGGTCGGTGCGCTCGCCATGGGTGTGCCCCTGGGTGTGGGCACGGCCGTGTATCTGGTCGAGATCGCCGGCAAGCGCGTGCGCAGTCTCATCAGCCCCGCCGTCGACCTGCTGGCGGGTATTCCCTCCATCATCTACGGTTTCTTTGGCATGGTCATCATCCGTCCGTTTATCGCGCAGCTGACCGGCGGTCTTGGCTTTGGTGCGCTGACGGCGTGGTTCGTGCTCGCCATCATGATCGTTCCCACCATCACCACGCTCACCATCGATGCCCTCAATTCCATTCCCATGGGCATTCGCGAGGCATCCTATGCCATGGGTGCCACCAAGTGGCAGACCATCTACAAGGTCGTGCTGCCTGCAGCCAAGTTGGGCATCGTCGATGCGATTGTCTTGGGCATGGGTCGTGCCATCGGTGAGACCATGGCCGTGCTCATGGTCGTTGGCAACGCTCCGGTCATCCCGGACAGCATCTCGAGCCCCATCTCGACGCTCACGAGCCAGATCGCGCTCGACATGAGCTATTCCTCGGGCCTGCACCGCTCGGCTCTGTTTGGCATGGGCGTGGTCCTGTTTATCATTTCCGCCGCATTGGTGGGCATCGTCCGTCTGATTTCCAAGAAGAAGAGGGGGTAGGCTATGTCCGATTCCGTTGACACGACGGTCGATACGACCTCGTCGCGCGAACGCATCAAGCGTGCCCTTTCCCATGGTAAGAAGGGCCGCATCAACAAGGATCTGTCCAACAAGATTATGCTCGGCGTGTTTCGTGCCGCGGCCTATATCACCACGCTGGTGCTGGTCGCCATCATCGCCTATGTAGTTATCAACGGTCTGCCGCACATCTCGCTCGACTTTATCTTTGGCTGGCCGCAGGGAGTAAACGCCGAGGGCGGCATTTGGCCCACTATCGTCTCGACCGTCTACGTGACGGCGCTCGCCATGCTCATCTGCACGCCGGTTGCCGTCTTGGCTGCGGTATATCTGGCCGAGTATGCCAAGCAGGGCAAGGTTGTCGACATCATTCGCTATGCTGCCGATGCCCTGGCCTCGGTGCCCTCCATTGTTATGGGCCTTTTTGGCTACGCCTTGTTTGTCGAGGCCATGGGCCTGGGTCTTTCGATGGTTTCGGCCGCCCTGGCGCTCGCACTTCTGATGCTGCCCATTGTCATGCGTACCACCGAGGAGGCAATCCGCGCCGTTCCGCGCTATATCCGTTGGGGCGCATATGGCCTGGGTGCCACCAAGTGGCAGGTCGTCTCCAAGATCGTGCTTCCTTCGGCTTTTGGTCGCATCGCCACCGGCATCGTACTTGCCATCGGCCGCGCCATCGGCGAGACCGCCGTGGTGCTCTACACCATGGGCCAGGCCATCAACCTGCCTATTTCGCCGCTCGATTCCGGCCGCCCCATGACCGTTCACCTTTATCTGCTTGCCAATGACGGCATCAACATGAACGCAGCCTACGGCACCGCGCTTTTGCTGATGGCGATTATTCTGGCCTTCAACCTGTTTGCGCGTTATCTGTCGCGCAAACGCCGCTAGTTAAGGAGTCCCATGTCCGTCTATCAGTCCGCTCCCACGCTGGAGCAAGCGGCCATCACGGCCAAGGATTTCAACTTTTGGTACGGTGACTTTCATGCGCTGACGGGTCTCGACCTCAACATCGCCAAAAACGCCATTACCTCGTTTATCGGCCCTTCGGGCTGCGGCAAATCGACGTTTTTGCGCTGTATCAACCGTATGAACGACCTTATCGAGGGCACGCGCGTCGAGGGCACCATGACGCTCGACGGCAACGATATCTATGCCGAGGGCGTCGACCCGGTCGACCTTCGCCGCCGCGTGGGCATGATTTTTCAGCAGCCCAACCCGTTCCCTAAATCCATCTACGAGAATGTTGCTTTTGGCCCTCGTCTGCAGGGCGTGACTAGCAAAAGCGACCTCGATGACATCGTGGAAGAATCGCTCAAGCGCGCCAACCTCTGGAAAGAGGTATCCAATCAGCTCAACAAGGATGGTTTGGCGCTTTCGGGCGGTCAGCAGCAGCGTCTGTGCATCGCGCGTGTGCTCGCGGTGCAGCCCGATGTCCTTCTGATGGACGAGCCCTGCTCCGCCATCGACCCCACGTCCGTCTCCAAGGTCGAGGATCTGATGGCCGAGCTGGCGCCCGAGATGACGATCATTATCGTCACACATTCAATGCAGCAGGCAGCTCGCATTAGCGACTACACCGCCTTCTTCTTGCAGGAGGTTGCCGGCGAGCCCGCCACGCTCATCGAGTATGGTCAAACCGACGCGATCTTCACCAGCCCGGTGGATTCGCGGACGGAAGACTATATCACCGGCCGCTTTGGCTGATCGGTACGACTAGTCCCAAGCCGATCGGACCTGGTCCGGTGCGTATTCACTGTGCGGGCGGCATGACCGCACCCAACTGATTGGAGTGAACCATGCGCAAACTGTTTTCCCGTCAGCTCGTCGAGGCTCGTCACGAGATGTTGAGCATCTACGAGGCTGTAGACCTGGCTCTTCACGACGCCGTGAAGGCCTATGTGACCGACGACCGCAAGCTCGCCACCAAGACCAAGAAGCGCACGCTTTCGATTGACGCGCGCTGCGCCAACTTGGAGGCCGTGTGCTACAACCTGATCGCTACGCAGTCGCCGGTCGCCTCCGACTTCCGCTTGCTGCAGACAATCATCTACGTCGACTTTAACCTGCAGCGCATGACCGATAAGGTTCGCCAGATCTGCCGCGCCACGCGTCATATGGTCAAGGCCGATATCTCGCTGCCCCAGGAGCTCGTCGGTACGGTTGAGGCCGAGGCCGAAGCCGTATACCAGGTGCTGGGCTCGTCGCTTTCCGCGCTCGTCACCAACGACATGTCCATCATCTGCAACCTGGCCGTCGAGGACGAGCCGGTGCATGCGGCCTATGAGAAGTTCTTCCGTACCTTCAACCGCATGGACGCGGGCGAGTTTATGGACGACGACAGCAACTATGACGATCTGCGCCGCGCCATCATGGTTTCGCGCTACCTCGATCGCATCGCCTCGATTTCCATCGATGCCGCCTGCCGTCTGACCTTCCTTTTGACCGGCCAGCGCATGAACGCCGGCGATATCGCCCGTACGGACGAGGATGAGCTCGAGAGCATGCGCGTGCCTTCGGGCGAGGGCGTCATCATGAGGCCCGCTGTCGATGCGCGCTTTGTTGCCAAGGTGCCCGCTAACGAGGTGAGCGAGGGTCTTCGCTACCTGCTCGAGCACCTCGAGGACGAGGACGATACCGAGGATGACGAGGAGTAGGGTAGCTCCGTTCGTCGAAAGATTGTAAATACCTAAGTGAGCGCGGCCTTGCACATGCAGGGCCGCGCTCTTGCGTTAGCATGGGACTACTTGTACGTCTGTCTGCGGAGGCGATTGGCAATGGATAATTATTTGAACGTGATGCGCGCTCGCCGCGAGCAGATTCTCGAACGCTTTTATGCCGCACTCGATCGCGCGGGGCGTCCACACAATGCCGCACGTCTGATTGCCGTCTCCAAGACCGTTGGCGTCGATGAGACCGTTGCCGCCATCCAGGCAGGGTATCGTCATTTTGCCGAGAACCGTCCGCAGGAGCTTGTTCGCAAGCTTGCGGGGCTGGCGGAGCATCTGGAGCTGCCCGAGGTGCGCTTCGATATGATCGGTAATCTTCAGACCAACAAGATCAATGCGGTGCTGGGTGCGGCCGAGCTGATTCATTCGGTGGGGTCGCTTCATTTGGCGCAGGCTATCTCGAGCCGTGCCGTCCGCAAGATTGAGGCGGGCGAGCTTTCTGCTCCCCAGCGGGTGCTGATAGAGGTTAATGTAAGCGGGGAGGAGTCCAAGGGCGGCTTTTCGCCCGATGAGGTTCGTGCCGCGGCTGGCGGGCTTGCGGAGCTTGAGGGAATTTGTGTGCAGGGGCTTATGACCATGGCGCCCCGGGGGAATAAGGATGTGGCGCGCCGCACCTTTGCCGGGCTGCGTGAGTTGAGGGATGAGCTGGAGACGGCACACCCCGATCTGTGTCTGCCTGAGCTTTCTTGCGGCATGAGCGAGGACTTTGAGCCCGCCCTTGAGGAAGGCTCGACGCTTGTTCGCCTGGGCAGGGTAGTATTTAGCCCGGAGTTTGAAGTAAAATAAGAGCCTGAAGTGCGCGCTGATTATCAGAGCGCCTGCATTAGACCGTGAGAGGACACAACCATGGGTTTCCTTGACGAAATTAAAAATAAAATGCACCTAGGCGGCCAGCAGGGTTATGACCAGGGTTATGGCCAGGATGATGACTACGGTTACGATGACGGCTATGACGACGGCTATCAGAACAACGGCTACAGCGGTGCTTCGGGCGAGGGCTTCTACACGCAAGATGAACCGAGCAATGGACTGCTGGGGCAGACACGCCGCGGAGAGGCTGAGTCGGTTGCTGTGTACACGCGTTCCGGTCAACTGATCGGCGACGACTCCCGTCACGCTACGACGTACAATCCGCCTTCGCGCTCTCAGGATGCCGCTGCGGGCGGTTATCGTCCCGGCGCCTATGACACGCCGTCAAGCTACGCCGAGAACGCTCGGGTCCGCGCTGCCGCTGTGCCCGCTCCTGCTTCAACGCCGAGCGATGCCTCTGCCTATGCGAGCAATATCATCAACGCCACGCCTCAGTTGCCGGCCTACGTTCTTCGTCCGGAGAGTTATGACGACGTGGAGACGGTCGTGCGCCGCGTGCGTACCAAGCAGCCTGTCGCGCTGATCTTTGTGGGCGTTCGCACCGAGGTCGCCAAACGCGTCCTGGACTTTAGCTATGGCTTTGCCTGCGGCCTGGGCGCTTCGGTCAAAGAAGTGGGCGACCGCGTGTTTATGGTGCTGCCCGCCGGCTGCGAGGTCAAGGATTCGGATCTTAAGAAGCTTCGCGCCGACGGCTATCTCAAGTAATGACAAGGCGAGGAGATTCCCATCAACATCTACACCATCGTTCAGCTTGTCAACACGCTGTTTAATTTTTATTCCACGTTGATTGTGGTCTACTGCTTTATGACGTGGATTCCCATGAAGCAGGGTGGTTTGCTACAGGATATCGCGGCGGTGCTCGACAGCGTTTGCGGCCCTTGGCTCAACCTGTTTCGCCGGTTTATGCCGCCGATGGGCGGTATCGATTTTTCACCGGTCGTTGCGATTATTGCGTTGCAGTTGGTGCAGAAGCTCATTCTGCAGCTACTTATAGGTATACTCGTATAGGACTGGCTCAGTAACCTATGTCGGGCGCTTAGCGCCAAGGCGATGATAAAGGAGAACTTGTTATGGCTATTACCCCTGCTGACATCCAGGCTCAGACCTTCTCTGAGGCCAAGCGCGGCTACGATCCCGCCGAGGTCGACGTCTTCCTGGAGACCCTGTCCTCCGAGGTCGACGCTATGCTTGCCAAGATCGTTGATCTTAAGGGTCGCCTGACCGCCACCGAGCAGCAGCTTGCCGATACGCAGGCTCAGCTTGCGCAGGCCCAGGATTCTGCCGCTCAGGCTGCCCCTGTCGCCACTCCCGCTCCCGATTTCTCCGCTCAGGAGCGTCAGATTTCCGCCGCTCTCATTGCGGCTCAGCAGACCGCCGAGGCGATTGTCAACGACGCTAACGAGAATGCTGACCGCATCCGCAACGAGGCCGACGCCAAGGCCCGCGAGGTCATCCGTCAGGCCCTGACCGAGAAGCAGGCCGAGCTCGAGGAGATTGACCGTCTGAAGGCTTCCCGCGAGGAGTTCAAGGCCGAGTATCTCAAGCTCATTCAGCACTTTATGGACGATGCTCAGAATTCCTTCCCGGCCGATCTGCTGGCTTCTACGCCGGTCGGTTCTGCGGCTTCTCCTGCCGTGACCATGCCTGCCGCCGAGCCACTGCCTGTCGCTGATCCGGTTGTCCCCGTGGCCGACCCCTTCGCCCCGATTGACAACTTTGCCGCGGACGACCTGGACTAGCGCTAAAACTACAATCTAGCCCCTTAAAAGGAGCTCGCGCTTGCGAGCTCCTTTTTTGTAGCTGTATACGGGTTGGGAAACAAAACGCCGAGCTCTGCGTGCGATAGGGCAGAACTCGGCGAACGTTTGAGCGGTAAAAGGTAGATTTTAGGACATGGGCCAAAAACTACTTGAGGAGGAAATTGGATAGGGGAATGGTGCGGGCCTCGCGATGCTCGGGGTCGGCGATATGGTCGGCGGGATAGCCGCAGACGAGCATGTGGTAGGGATAAACGCCCTCGGGCAGGTTGAACTGCTCGCGGGCTAGCTCAGGCTTAAAATGGCATACCCAGCACGTTCCCAGGCCCTGTTCCTCGGCCTCCATCATCATCTGATCGCAAACAATCGAGGTGTCGATAGCGCTGGAGTTCATCTGGTCATAGGGACGCACCCAAGCATCGTTGGTAACGCTGCAAACGAGGAAGATGAGCGGAGCGCCAAAGATGGACCCATCACGAGCAAACCGAGGCTGACAAGCAGCTGCCTTTTCCAGAAGCTCAGGCGTATCCAACACCATCACACGGGTTGGATGATTATTGCAAGCAGAAGGAGCAATGCGCCCAGCCTCAACAATGGTATCCACCACAGCCTGCTCAACAGAACGATCCTCAAACAAACGACAAGAATACCGAGACCGAGCCAGATCCAAATACGACATACAAGCCCTCCAACAATTAAAAATAAAACAAACCCAAAGTAATCCAAAGAGTACCCAAAGCAGCAATCAGTCAAACGCTCACCAAGGGCCAAAGTGTCCGAGCGGGTACCAAAGGTCCCTTCAGCCAAACCCCCATTGCGCTAAAACAATCAGCCAAAGTTCCCAATGGCGGTACGCAAGGCGAAGGCCCGACACCTATTTACTTTCGAACGACTCTGCCGTGCAGCCGGAGAGAGAAAGCAAATAGGTGCCGGGCCTTCGCCGGTGGGACGCATACCCCCAATTAACTGTTCTTCATGACAATCGAATCCACGACATCGGCCACATTCTCGCAGCAGTCGGCGCAGTACTCCAAGAAGGCGTACACGTCACGCCAGGCGATGACCTCGAGCGGGTCCTTGCCGTTGACGTGCAGGTTACGCATGGCGTTGATGTAGAGTTCGTCGGCCTCGGACTCGATGGTGTTGATCTGGATGACGAGCTCGCGCAGCGTTTTGGACTTGCGGTAGTTGGGCAACTCGACCATCAGGTCCTTCATGGCGCGGCAGGCGTCGGTCACCTTGTGGGCGATCACGATGGCATCGGGGTGGATGCTCTGGATGTTGGTGAAGTAGAGGCGCTGCACGACGCCCTCAATACGGTCGAGCACGGTATCGAGCGAGCAGCTCATGAGGTTAAGGTCCTCGCGCTCAAGCGGGGTAATAAAGGCCGTGAGCAGGGCGTCTTCGAGCTCATGGTGCTTCTTGTCTGCTGCATGCTCAATCGCATGCATCTTCTCGAGCATGTCGTGGATCTGCGCGGGGTCAAAGTTCTCAAAAATCTTGGTGAGCAGCTCGGCTGCCTGAACGGCGAAGTCGGCGCAGGCGACGTAGTTGTCAAAGTAGAACGAATCGGGTTTCTTTGCCATGAGTGATCCTTTCGGGGCGAAGACGGGTGGGCGAGGTAATGCGGTCCGGATGGACGTTCGGTTTGACTAGAGGAACATCATGAACAGCCTGGCCATGACAAAGCTGATGAGTCCACAGGCGGGGAAGGTGAAGAACCACGTGAACATCATGTCCTTGACCACGCCGAAGTTGATGGCCGAGAGGCGCTTGACGGCGCCGACGCCCATGATGGCGCAGGTCTTGATGTGCGTGGAGGACACGGGGATACCGGTGAGCGTGGCAAGCAGCAGGTTTGCGGCTCCTGCCAGGTCGGCAGAGAAGCCCTGATACTTTTCGAGCTTAACCATGCTCTGGCCGACGGACTTGATGATACGCTCACCGCCCACGCTGGTGCCGATGCCCATGGTGGCCGAGCACAGCAGCATGATCCAGATGGGGATGCCGGCGTCGCCGACGCCGGTCTGTCCGTTGGCAAAGGCGACACCTAAAAAGAGCACGCCGATGAACTTTTGTCCATCCTGCGCGCCGTGCATAAAGCTCATGGCCGCGGCGCTCGCGATCTGAGCATATTTAAAGAAGACGTTGGCACGTCGCCTGTTGGCGGCAGCGAAAAGAATCGAGACGAGCTTGCACAGGACCCAGCCCATGACAAAGCCCAGACCGATGGAGAGCGCCAGGCCGTAGATGACCTTCATCCACTCGTGGACATTGACGCTGCTGGCGCCGCCGAGGGCGATGGCAGCGCCGGTCAGGCCGGCGATGAGGCTGTGGCTCTGCGAGGTGGGGATGCCAAAACGCGATGCCGTGGCGCCGTAGACGACGATGGAGAACAGGGCCGCGCAGAGGCACGCGAGCGCCATGGTGCTGTTTCCGCCAAAGTCGACGATATGGGAGATGGTGTTGGCAACGCTGGCATTAAAGTGCGTCATGATGAGCACGCCCAAAAAGTTGAACGCGGCACTCATGAGAATGGCGGCGCGGGCGGGCATGCAACGCGTGGTGACACAGGTCGCGATGGCGTTGGGCGCGTCGGTCCATCCGTTGACGAAGATGGCGCCGAGCGCGAGGAACACGGTGACGGCAAGGACTGGGTTCGAAACAAGTTGGCCGAGGAAGGCTGAGAACGTTACGTCCATATATGGGCTTTCTCGAAGTTTGCAGAAACGTTACAAAAACATGATAAATCGTATCACCTCCTGCGGGTTTCTTTACCGAGTTCTGACGGGAGAAGTGAATTTTTTGGCACTAAAATTGAATATTAGCCCTGTTGACCGCGGGTGTTCTTTTTGCTAACACGCCGTGAGGACACGTGCGCTCGCTCCGACACCCCAAAACCACAGTCTGTTCGCTTTACAATATGCAAACATGCGTTCGATAATAGGGGCATGGAATATCGACAGACAGATGGCAAAACTCGGCGCGTGCACAAGCAGTATGTGGACGTCGTGGCCCGCATCCTCGCGGGCGGACAAGTTGTGCCGGTTACCGTCTGCTGGGTCGACGGTCGCTGCTTTACGATTGACGAGATTGTCTCGTCTACCGGTTTTGGCCTGACGGTTCACGGCATTCGTACGGCAACCTATAAGGTTCGTTTTGGCGGACATACGACCGAGCTGTATCTGGAAGACCAGGCGCGTGAGCGACCGGATGGCTCGCAGGCTCATCTGATGCGGTGGTGGGTGTGGGCGTTCGACCGCACACTCGAGAGTGAGCGCCGCGGGTAAGAGCGCGCGCCATTCGGGTACAATGGCAGGAATCTTGTCACCTACGGCGCTGTCGCGGCGCTTTTTGAAAGGACGAAATTATGAACGATATCCAGGGCTATCAGAACGGCCCCATCGAGACCGGAGCAAGCCGTGCCAAGGAGATGTCGCCGCGCGCGTACAACCTTGCCATGTCTGCCCTGATCTTTTTGGGTTTTTGCGCTATGGGCGCTGGCGCCTACTTTACGGGCACCATGTCGTTTGCGCGCATGATGATGAGTGGCGCCGCCCTGCCGCTGGTCTTTGGCTCGTTTATCCTGACCATTGTCGGCATCGTCATGATGTCGGCCGCCGCCAGCAAGCAGTCCGTGGGCCTGTCGCTCGCGGGTTACGCGATCTTTGCGAGCACCTTTGGTCTGACCGCGTCGTTTGGCCTTGCCAACTACGACCTGCCCACCATCAACACTGCCTTTATCGCCACTGCCGCCATCACCTTTGTCTTTGGCGCACTGGGCGTGACCTTCCCCAAATTCTTCCAGCGTGTGTACGGCATTGGTTTTGGCATTCTGCTTGCCACGATTCTGGTCGAGATCGTGCTGATGTTCATGGGCGTCTCGCAGACCATCACCGACCTGATCGTGATTGTGGTGTTCGCCGGCTTTATTGGCTACGACACCTATGTGGCCACGACGGTGCCGCCCACGCTGCCCAACGCCGTGCTCATGGCGTCCAACCTGTTCGTGGACATTATCAACGTGTTCCTGCGCATTCTGAACATCCTTGGTCGTCGCGACTAGTGCCAGATTGCAGCGGTGCTTGCCGCGCGCAAATCGATGCGAAAGGCGGTCCTTCGGGGCCGCCTTTTTTGTACGCGGCGGGGTATCATGGATGGGAAAAGCCGATAGCGGCAGCGACCGAGAAAGGTGACCACTTATGGCAGACGTCGACAACAGGAACCGTAACCGTAGGCCCAACCGCGCGGGACAGCCCAATCCCAAGCGCGAGGCCCGTGCCAAGGCCGCCGAGCGTCACGTGGCGACTGTGTCCGAAGCGTGCGCAAAGGATATCGAGCGCTCGCTTGCCGGCGTGCGCGAGTTCGAGGGCATGCCTGCCGGATTTGTCGCGGCGATGAAGGCTAAGGCCCAGGTGGCTGCTGCCGAAGAGCAGGTTACCGATGAGTCTGAGGCCACCGAGGTTGCGCCTGCCGAGACCGAGGTCGTGGCCGAGCCTGTGCCCGCAGAGGAAGCCACGGAGACCGAGCCCGCGCCTGCTGCCGAGGAGCCCGCTCCGGTCCTGCCCGAGGTCACCGTGCTCGACGCCTCTGCCACGCAGGCCATTCTGGATAACGGCCGAGGCTACGCGCAGTTCTGCGACATGGCCGTGCTCGCCTTTGCCTCGTTCACCAACCCGGGCGGTGGCTACATCCAGGGCTATCTGGGTCAGGAGGCCACGCTCTGTGCCGATTCGTATCTGTACAATGTGCTCGATAAGCAGCGCAAATGGTACGGCGAGAACCGTCGCCGCAACATCAACTGTGAGCTGTACCGCAACCGCGCGCTGGTGGTGCCTGCGGTGCGCTTCGACCGTAACCACGTGCATGCGTACGCCGACGTGATCGTTGCCGCTGCGCCCAACGCCAAGCGCGCTCGCCAGGAGTATCGCGTGGGTGACGATGCCCTGCTGGACGCCCTGCGCGATCGTATCCGCTTTGTGCTGGCCATCTGCGACGAGCTTGGTCGCGAGAAGCTCGTGCTGGGCGCCTGGGGCTGTGACAACAACGGCTTTGACGCCGAGGCCGTGGCCGAGCTCTTCCGCAAGGAGCTCGCATCGGGCGACTTTAAGGTCAAGCAGGTCTTCTTTGCCGTGCCCTCTACGCGCTGGGACGAGGATTTTGCCAAGTTCGAGCACGTGCTGGCAAGCTTCCCCGAGCGCAACGAGGAGTCCTATGCCCAGGTTGCCGCCCGTGCCGCGGCCGCCCGTGCCGCCGAGCAGGCTCATGCCGCTGCCGAGGACGACGAGGATGATGACGACTGGCGCAAGTATCTGTAATCGGTGCGCGCTGACAGATAGGTCGAGCCGGCGGGAGGGGCTGCTCCCGTCGGCTTTTTGCTGAAGGAGGGGTTTGCGATGAAAAACGTCCTGTGCTTTGGTGACAGCAATACCTATGGCTACGATCCGGCGGGCATGCGCGATGGCACCGCGGTGCGCTATGCGCACGATGTGCGCTGGTGCGGCGTGGCCCAGCGCGACCTGGGCGAGGGCTGGCATGTGATTGAGGAAGGCCTAAACGGCCGCACAACGGTGCGCGACGATATGTGTCATCTGGACACTAATCTCAACGGCATCCGCGCGTTGCCGATGCTGCTCGAGGCCCATAAGCCGCTGGACGCCATTGTGATCATGCTGGGCACCAACGACTGCAAGACGGTCTTTAACGTGACAGCTTCCGATATCGCCCGTGGCGCCATGGCGCTGATTCGCGCCGTCCGCGCGTTCCCGTGGACCGACGCTGCGCCCTGCCCGCGCATTCTGCTGATGGCGCCTATCAAGATTAAACCGCAGATCGCCGATGTGTACATGACCGACTTTGACGAGCGTTCCGTCGAGGCCTCGGAGCATTTTGCCGAATACTATGCGTATGTCGCTGAGCAGTTTGGCTGCGACTTTTTGAATGCCGCCGATTTTGCCGAGCCGGGCGATATCGATTATCTGCACATGATGCCCGAAAGCCATGAGAACCTGGGCCACGCCGTGGCAGCCAAGCTCCAAGAGATGCTCGGTCAGTAGCGCGACCCCAAACCACCACAAAGGGACAGGCGCCTTTGCGGTGGTTTGTGCGGTGGTTTTGGCTGCTGGCTTTTTAGTACTGCCACATGTGGTTGACGGGGCCGGAGCCCTTGCCCATGTTCAGGCCGGCGGCGAGAGCGCCGGTTAGGTAGGCCTTGCCGGCGTTGACGGCATCGGCAAGATCCATGCCCTGGGCCAGCGCGCAGGCGATGGCGGACGAAAGCGTACAGCCGGTACCATGCGTGTTGGCGGTCTCGATGCGCTTGTGGCGGAACCACGTGGTGAGCGGATCGCCCAGGTGGTTGCCCTCGTCATCGAGCGGCGCGGGCTCTGCTAGCACATCGTTGGCCTCGTTGACAAAATGCCCGCCCTTAACGAGGGACGCGCAGCCAAAGCGGCGGGTGAGGAGCATGGCAGCGTTTTGCTGTGTGCGCTCGGAATCGACCTCGTAGTCGAGCAGCGCCATGGCCTCGGGAATATTGGGCGTGATGACGGTCGCCAGCGGGAACAGGCGGCGTGTAAGCGCTTCGGCGGCGTCCTCGGCGATGAGACGAGCACCCGAAGTGGCGACCATGACGGGGTCGACGACGATATTTTGTGCGTCCCAGGCGCTCAGGCGGTCGGCTATGACTTCGATAATCTCGGCAGAAGAAACCATGCCGATCTTGACGGCACTGGGGCGGATATCGTCAAAAACGGCATCGATTTGCGCCGCGACAATATCCGGGGAGATGTTCTGCACGGCGGTGACGCCTAGGGTGTTCTGTGCGGTGATGGCCGTGATGACCGTCTCGGCATACAGGCGGTGCGCCGTGATGGTCTTGATGTCGGCCTGAATGCCGGCACCGCCGCTGGAATCGGATCCTGCGATGGATAGAACGGCTGGTACCTTGCTGCGATCCATGTTCGCTCCCTTGTTCGGTCGGATTCAAATGGGTCTCCTGCCCACATTATAAAGTTGCCCGGGCCGGCTGTATGCCGATCCCGGGCGGGTGGTGCAATCTTTACGTAAAAGTAAGAAAATGTTCACACGTCAACAATTGACGAACGCCTTGTGGCCGATTATGGGTCCGGTGACGAGTTAGTCCTCCATGCCGAGGTCGATCGTCGTGCCCTCGAACACCTTGTTGACGGTGCGGACGGCGCACATCTTGCCGCACATGGTGCAGGTGCCCTCGGTGGCAGCAGGGGATTCCTCGTAGCGCTTCTTGCCGGTGACCGGGTCGAGCGCGCACTTCCACATGGCGTCCCAGTCGAGCTTGCGGCGTGCCTGGCCCATCTTGTCGTCCATGTCGCGGGCGTGGGGCACCTTTTTGGCGATGTCGGCGGCGTGTGCGGCAATCTTGGTGGCCATGAGGCCGTCGAGCACATCCTGGGCGTTAGGCAGGCATAGGTGCTCTGCCGGTGTCACGTAGCACAAAAAGTCGGCACCCGAGCTCGCGGAGATGGCGCCACCGATGGCTGCGGTGATGTGGTCGTAGCCCACGCCGATATCGGTCACCAGCGGCCCGAGCACGTAGAACGGGGCGTTGTGGCACAGGCGCTTCTGCAGTTTCATGTTGGCGGCGATCTCGTCGAGCGCCATGTGACCCGGGCCCTCGACCATGACCTGGACGCCGGCGGCCCAAGCGCGCTTGCACAGCTTGCCCAGCTCGATCATCTCGGCGGTCTCGGTGGCGTCGTTGGAGTCGTAGAGGCAGCCCGGGCGGCAGGAGTCGCCGAGCGAAATCGTCACGTCGTACTCGTGGCAGATTTCGAGCAGCTCGTCAAAGTACTCGTAGAAGGGGTTCTCGTTGCCGGTGACCTCCATCCAGCCAAACAGCAGTGAGCCGCCGCGGCTGACGATGTTCATGAGACGGCCGGTCTCCTTAAAGGTTTTGGTGACCGACTTGTTGATGCCGCAGTGGATGGTCATAAAGTCCACGCCGTCCTCGGCGTGCGCGCGCACGACCTCGAACAGGTCGTCCTTGGTAAGCTTGACAAGCGGCTTTTCCATGTAGCCGATGGCGTCGTACATGGGGACGGTGCCCACCATGAGCGGCGTCTCGTCGATGAGCTGCTGGCGGAATTGGCGCGTCTTGCCCGAGTTGGAGAGGTCCATGATGGCGTCGGCGCCAAAGTCCTCGGCGATCTTGACCTTCTTCCATTCCTCGGCGGCATCGGCCTTGTCGCCCGAGATGCCCAGGTTGACGTTGACCTTGGTAGACAGGCCCTCGCCGACGCCAAAGGCACGCATGCCCTTTTTGATATGCACGATGTTGGCGGGAATGGCGATGCGGCCGTCGGCCACGCGCTCGCGGATGTACTCGGGGTCGCGATGCTCGCGCTCGGCAACCTCCTTCATCTGCGGTGTGATTTGCCCGGCGCGGGCGAAGTCGATTTGCGTGACGAGCTTGGGCTCGGTCTGTGTGCTCATTGGCACGGCTCCCTTCGTTGGCATTACCCATATCAGGTTTGCGGGTCAGGGCGGGCGCGCCCAGTCTCAGCCTGCCGTCTTGTCCTGCAAGCTCCCCGTTTATGTGGTGGGCTCAAGTATAGCTCGAATGGGTACGATTGACGCGACGAGCATGCCCGCGGGGAGGCGAACATGGAAGACAAGCATCTGTATCGAGAGACGCAGTGGGATGTGTCGGCCGAGGAGAGCCGCGCCCATCATGGGCTGGTCGCAATTGGTTTCGCGATTCTTGTCGTGATGGTGATTGCCTGTTGTATCTGGACATTTGGCGGGCGTGGGGGAGTTTCCTGGACGTTTGAGGCGGACGATAGCCTGCCGATTATGACGGCGAAGGTCGCGGGTGGCAATACCGTTGCCGCGCCGGGCGACTATTGGTATCCGCGCGACAAGTTTGTGCAACTGCAGCTGAGTGGTGGTTCCATTCCTGGTGAAGAGATCGAGCGTGTGACCTTCGATGCGTCGCTTAGGACGCTGTCGGTCGAGCTCAAAGATCAGGGGGATGTACCCACGACCATGGATATAGCCCTGACGGAATGGCGCCTGGAGCCTCCGTCGGGTGTTGAGGCGTCCGAGGTGGAGCACGTTAAGGTTACCTACCAAGATGGCTCGACGAGCGAGATTGCAAAAGCCGACGGCCTGGCGGAATAGACGCCGTGCCTAGGCAGCACATTCAAAAGAAGCGTTAGTCCTACAAGGCCTGTTCGTTCAGGAAGACCAAAGTGTTTTTATTTGAAAGCTCGGGAAAGTAACGATAACCAACGTCGAACGCGGTGAGCCCGCTTACATCCTCGAACTTGTTTTCTGCCATCCAGCGCACCATGGAGCCGCGCGCTTTTTTGCTGGCGGTCGAGCGTTGGATGGGCTTGCCGTTGCGGATGCCTTCGCCAAAGAGACATGTGACGACCGTGGCGTCGGTGGTGAGGCGGGTCAGAACGGCTTTGGCGTATTCCGCGCTGGCGAGGTTGACGATCGTGGCGTTGGAGCCTGCCGGAGCGATGACCCGTGCGAGCTTGTCGCCCCAAAACGCGTAGAGGTCTCGGGCATCGTCGACGGCAAGCTTCGCGCCCATCTCCAGCCGATACGGTTCAACGGCATGAAAGGGGCGTACGCATCCGTAAAGGCCCGAGAGGATCCACAGATGGTCTTGCAGCCATGCGAGCTGTGCGGAATCCATCACCTCGGGCGCCATGCTTTGGTATTGAATGCCGTGATAGGACATGACGGCAGGGGAGAGGTGACGGGCGAGTGCGGGATTGTCGAGATCGCCGTTTTGCAAGATGGGCTCGAACTCATGCAGGGTGTTGAGGCAGGGCCCCAGCAGTTTGTTACTCACGTTCCACAGCGTCTGCAGGCTGCCGCTGCCTTCATTCCGCTCGATATCTAGCAGTGCGCGGTGGAGGCGAGCCGTCTCGCGCACAAAGGGTGGAATGCCCAGGACTTCAAAAGCATCTTGGGCCGCGCGCATCTGCTTGGCGGGCGAAATGATGACCTGCAGCATGGCCTCTCCTCTGTCAAAAAGGAAGTTGCGGTGTAATACGGTCTGTTTTGGCCGTTTATGGGCCAGTTTAGTCCGTATCTCACCGCAACTGATGAAGGGTTGATTAGGCGCGCTCGATGAAGGCCTTGTAGCCGCGATAGGCCTCGTAGATATCGGCCTTGTTGGCGACCTCCCACAGGGCGTGCATGGACAGGACGGCAACGCCGGAGTCGATGACGTTCATGCCGTACTTGGCCATGATGTAGGCGATGGTGCCACCGCCGCCCGCGTTGACGCGACCGAGCTCGCAGGTCTGGAAGTCCACGCCGGCCTCGTCCATAATGTCGCGGATGAGGGCCATATACTCGGCGTCGGCGTCGTTGGAGCCGCCCTTGCCGCGGCTGCCCGTGTACTTGTTAAAGCACAGGCCGCGACCCATAAAGGCTGCATTCTTGGTCTCGAACTTGCCGGCGTAGCCCGGGTCGAAGCCGGCGGATACGTCAGAGGAGAGCATGCGGCTGCGGGCGAGTGCGCGGCGCAGGGCCAGCGGGCTGCCCTCGCCGGCGAGCGTCATGATCTCGGCGACGGTGTTCTCGAAGAAGCGGCTTGTCATGCCGGTGGCGCCCACGGAGCCAATCTCCTCCTTGTCGACGATGAGCGTGATGCTCGTGCGCTCCACGTTGGCCACATTGATCTGGGCGAGCATGGAGGGGTAGGCGCAGACGCGGTCGTCGTGGCCATAGCCCAAAATCATGGAGCGGTCGAGGCCCATGTCGCGGGCGGGGCCGGCGGGCACGACCTCGATTTCGGCGGAGAGGAAGTCCTCCTCCTCGACGTCGTACTGCTCCTTGAGGATATCCAGGAACATCTGCTTGACGGGCTCGGTGGGAGCGTCCTTGTCGTCCTCGTCAAATTTTACGGGACGGCCGCCCACGATCACGTCGAGGATCTCGGCGTCGACGGCGTCCTTGGCGGGCTTGGACATCTGCTCGCTCGAGAGGTGGATCAGCAGGTCGGAGATGGTAAAGACCGGATCGTCGGCCTTGTCGCCGATGTTGATGTCGACGGTGGTGCCGTCCTTTTTGCAGATGACGCCCACGAGTGCGAGCGGGGAGGCCACCCAGTGGTAGCTCTTGACGCCACCGTAGTAGTGCGTGTCGAGGTAGGCCATGTCGCCGGCCTCGAAGGCGGGATTCTGCTTGAGGTCCAGGCGCGGCGAGTCCACGTGGGCGCCCAGGATGTTAAAGCCCTGCTCGAGCGGGGCGGTGCCCAGGTTGACGAGCATAAGATCCTTGCCGTGGTTGGCGGCGTACACCTTGTCGCCTGCCTTGAGCTCGCGGCCTTCGGCGATCACGGTCTCCAGGTCGACGTATCCCGCCTCCTCGGCCATCTTGATGCCGGTCTTGACGCACAGACGCTCGGTCTTGTTCTCGCTCAAAAACTGCTTATAGCCGCGGCAAAGCTCCTCGAGCTCCTCGATTTGCTGTGGCGTGTACTTTTTCCATGCGCAGGGACGCTCCATGACGCAGGCTCCTTTCGGATCGATCGTGCTGGTTGTTGTACCGTGAGCCATCGTATCACGCGCGGGCTCACGGTGGCGGGGGAGCTTGATGCGCGGTGGCCGCGGGGCGGGGAGCGTGTAAACTGGAGTGAGCAAGCCGTGCCCAGTCCAAAGCGAGGTATTCAATATGTCTGACAAGCGCCGCACCTTTGCCGTTATCGACGGCAACTCGCTCATGCACCGCGCCTTCCACGCCGTGCCGCCGACCATGAACGCGCCGGACGGTCGCCCCACCAACGCGATCTTTGGCTTTCTGAACATGTTTCTTAAGATGATCGATGCCTTTAACCCCGACGGTGTGGTCGTGGCGTTTGACAAGGGCAAGCCGCGCGTGCGCATGGAGATGCTGCCGCAGTATAAGGCGCAGCGCCCGCCCATGGACCCCGATCTGCATGCGCAGTTTCCCATGATTAAGGAGCTGCTCACGGCGATCAACGTGCCAATTCTGCAGTCCGAGGGTTGGGAAGGCGACGATATTCTGGGAACCATGGCGCGCCTGGGTGAGGAGGCCGGCTGCGACATGCTGCTGGTGACCGGCGACCGTGACATGTATCAGCTTGTGACCGAGCACGTCAACGTGGTCTCGACTCGCAAGGGCCTGTCCGACGTGGCGATCATGACGCCCGAGAGCGTGGACGACCTGTATCACGGCATTACGCCGGCGCTCGTGCCCGATTTTTACGGCCTGAAGGGCGATACGTCGGACAACATTCCCGGCGTACCGGGCATCGGCCCCAAAAAGGCGAGCGCACTCATCGCGCAGTACGGCAGCTTGGACGAGGTCATTGCGCATGCTGACGAGGTCAAGGGCAAGATGGGCGAGAACCTGCGTGCACACATCGACGATGCGCTGCTGAGCCGCAAGGTTGCGACCATCCGCACCGATGCACCTGTCGAGCTCGACTTTGACGCGACGTCCTTCCCATCGTTTTCTGCCGATGAGGTGTCCGCGGCGCTGGGCGCACTTGGCATTACGGCCATGCAGAACCGCTTCCTGGCGCTGATTGGCGGCGAGGGCGGGGTCGTGCCCGCTGCCAGCGCGTTCGAGATACCCGCGGTTTCGCGTGCCGCCGCCGGCGATGCTGAGGCGCTTGCTGCTGTGGCGGCCGAGATCTCTCGCGCGATTGATGCGGGCGAGTGGGTCGCCGCCGTGGTGGACGATGACAAGGAGGAGGGTGCGCTCTTTGGCCTGACGCGTACGCTGTGGCTGGCGACGTCCAAGGGACTCTTTTCGCTCGAGGAAGCCGATGACGGCACGCCTGCCGCTGTCGGGGGCTTCAATTCTGTCCACGGCGTTATCGCTGGCGTGC
Organism: Collinsella sp. SGI.180; assembly: GCF_050313455.1. NCBI lineage: Bacteria > Bacillati > Actinomycetota > Coriobacteriia > Coriobacteriales > Coriobacteriaceae > Collinsella > Collinsella sp. SGI.180. The sequence continues at coordinate 166,121 of NZ_JBNPLL010000002.1, read as the reverse complement.
TCGCGCGCCTGTTTATGGAGGGCCGCGTGGCGAGCCCGGACATGAAGGCGTTGCTGCATGAGCTTTCGCCCATCGATTCTTCTGAGCCCGAGCTCATGGACCCGCTGGCAGTCGATTCCGTGCGCATCTTTGATACCGTGGTTGCCGCGTACCTGTTGGATTCCGACCGTTCCGAGTTTGACGAGGCATATCTGGCCGATACCTATCTGCAGATGGCGCTGCCTGCGGCGCGCGGTGCGGATGGTGCTGGCGAGGACGCTCCTGCTCCTGCTGCCCGTACCGTGGCGTTGACGCTGGCACTCGTGGCGCCGCTTCGCGACCGCATGGCCCGCGAGAACGCCGCCAACGTGTTCGATGGCATTGAGATGCCGCTCGTGCCGGTGCTTGCCAAGATGGAGCGCGCGGGCATGCTCGTAGATCCCGACCGGCTGCACAGCCTGTCCGAGGGCCTGGCGACCCAGATCACCGAGGTCGAGCGCAGCATTCGCGACCTGGCAGGTGATGAGACGTTTAACATCGGCAGTCCCATGCAGCTCTCGCACGTGCTCTTTGACGTTATGGGGCTTCCGACCAAGGGCCTCAAAAAGACCAAGCGCGGGTACTATTCGACCAACGCCAAAGTGCTGAGCGACCTTGCGCGCGACCACGAAATCGTGCGCCTGATTTTGGACTGGCGTGAGAAGTCCAAGATTAAGTCGACCTATCTGGACACGCTAGGTCCGCTGCGCCGTGGTGACGGTCGCGTGCACACCACGTACAACCAGACCATCACGGCAACGGGTCGCCTGTCCTCGAGCGACCCGAACCTGCAGAACATCCCGACGCGCTCTGAGCTGGGCCGTACCGTTAAGACGGCGTTTTCGGCAGGCGAGGGCAGCGTCTTTTTGGCGGTGGACTACTCGCAGATCGAGCTGCGTCTACTCGCGCATCTCTCGGGTGACGAGCACCTGGTGCGCGCCTTTAACGAGGGCGAGGACTTCCATGCCGAGACGGCCGCGCGCGTGTTTGGCGTTTCCGTGTCCGAGGTAACGCCCGACCTGCGCAGTCGCGCCAAGGCCGTGAATTTTGGCATTGTGTATGGTCAGCAGGCGTACGGTCTGTCGCAGTCGCTGCACATCTCGATGGCCGAGGCGCGTGGCATGATCGATCGCTACTACGAGGCCTACCCGGGCGTGCGCACGTTCCTCGACAACGTGGTGGCGCGCGCCAAGCAGACGGGCTACGCCGAGACCATGTACGGTCGCCGGCGTCATATTCCGGAGCTCAAGGCCAAAAACCCACAGCTCCGCGGCTTTGGTGAGCGCACGGCCATGAACCATCCCATGCAGGGCACTGCGGCCGACATCATCAAGATCGCGATGGCCCGCGTAAGCCGCCGCCTGGAAGAAGAGGGCTTTGCCGCCCACATGATCTTGCAGGTGCACGACGAACTGGACTTTGAGTGCCCCGTCGACGAAGTCGAGCGCCTGACCGCCATGGTCCGCGACGTCATGGAGCACGTAGTAGACCTCCGCGTACCCCTCATCGCCGAAGCCAGCACCGGCATAACCTGGTCCGACGCGAAATAGGAAAGCAACCACAGTTCCAAAGTAACTAAAGGCAGAAGGGGGCTCCTTGCCAACAAGGAGCCCCCTTCATTCCAAAAAATCAGCCAAGTATCTAGACACCCAAGACGCCATCTAGGCGGCAAGCAAGTCAACATAGCCATGCCCGGGGCCGGCCGTTTGATTTTTGTAGATTCCGCACGAGCCGGAAAGCACTTAATGTGCTTTCCGAGCGAGCCCAGGACCTGACCGAGCAAAAATCAAACGGCCGGCCCCGGGCATGGCGACGAGATAGATTACCGAGCCGCCAAGATGGCGTCGACGAGCGTCAGTACGCCCCCGTCGTTGTTGCTCGGAATGCGCCACTTGGCGTGCGCATTCATATGCTCTTCGGCATTGTCCACGATAAAGCTATGCCCGACGCGCTCGAGCATGGGGATGTCGTTGTAGGTGTCGCCCACGGCGGCGGCATCGGCGATATCGATGCCCAAGTGCTCGCACAGGTGCGCGACGCCGGCGCCCTTGTCGACGCCCAGGTTCATAAAGTCGATCCACTCGCGGCCCGCATTGGTGACGTAGAGCTTGTCCGAGAACGTGGGGTTATAGGTCTCGCGGAACGCAGGCTCGGCGTCGTAGGCGGGGAAGAAGATCGAAATCTTGTTGGATTCGACGTCAAGACCCTCAAAGGTGTCGATGTAGTTGATGGCAGAATAGTAGATGCTGATCTCGTCGTGGTACTTGTGGTCGTGCGCCAAAACGTAAGCATCGTCATAGCAGCATAGGACGGGTACGGCACGCGGGTCCTCCACGGCATGTGCCAGGACCTTGTGGTAGAGCGCCACATCGATATTGCTCTTATAGATATAGTTGCCGCGATATATCACGCACGCGCCGTTATCGGGGCAAAAAGCGATGCGGCTCTTGATGTCCTCGAACATCTCCTCGAGCTTGGGGGCGGGACGTCCGCTGGCGGGGCAGAATACGATGCCGGCTTCGGCGAGCTTGTCCAGGCGTTCGTCAAGGCCTTGCGGCAGCACGCGCTCGTCGGTCAGCAGCGTCTTGTCCATGTCGACGGCGATGAGCTTAATGTTTCCGATATTGGCGTCCGATTCGTAAGTTTGCATAAAAGCGAGCCTTTCGTTTCGAAATTGTTTCAGACGTTATAACCAACAACTCGTAACCAGGCGTATTTTCGCAGGAACGGAGCGTATTTGCACTGCATTTCACAAACTAATGAAAAAACTTTTCAGAAATTTGAATTTGTCGCTTGTGCAGCAGGCACTTTAGCGTAATATAGCGACCATCGAAAACGGAGACGGCAAAAGAGCCGCTTACCGAGGAAAAGGTACCGTTTGCGATATTAGAATTGCGCCCGGCGATGTGTGAAAGGAGAGGCAGATGCAGTTCGTACAGATCATCACCACTGCAGACAATGCCCTCCGACGCCAGCGCGCAATTTCCCGACGACGATAACAATCGTCTCTGTCCGCATGGGGCGAATTGCCTCAACAGAGTCGTTTTAAGGTCGTTGGGTTTTAGCACGACATTGCTGCATGTTTCTAGGGCATGTATGTGCTGATTTTTGCTATTTAACCTGATATTGCACGGTACGTGACCTTGAAATGACTTGCAACTGACCGATGTTCTAACTAGCTACCAAGGGCGAAAGGAAACAGCCATGAGCAAGGAAAAAGTAGTTCTCGCATATTCCGGTGGTCTTGATACATCCGTATGTGTCAAGTGGCTCCAGGACGAGAAGAATCTCGATGTTGTTTGCGTCTGCGGCAACGTGGGCCAGGAGGAGACCGGCCTGGATGCCAAGAAACAGAAAGCGCTCGACCTGGGCGTTCTTGATTGCCAGGTGCTCGACCTGCGCGATGAGTTCTCCGATGAGTTCCTGACCAAGGCCATCGCCGCAAATTCCATGTACGAGAACAAGTACCCGCTGCTTTCCGCTCTGTCTCGCCCGCTGCTCGCCAAGAAGCTTGTCGAGGTCGCCCACGAGTTTGGCGCGACCTACGTCGCCCACGGCTGCACCGGCAAGGGTAACGACCAGGTTCGTTTTGAGGCTGCCGTCAAGGCCCTCGACCCCGAGCTTAAGGTTATCGCCCCGGTTCGCGAGTGGGATCTGAAGTGCCGTCCCGACGAGGTCGCCTATGCTCACGCCCACAACGTGCCGGTTCCCGAGGGTGCCAACGACAACCCCTATTCCATCGACGACAACCTGTGGGGTCGTGCCATTGAGTGCGGCCACCTGGAGGATCCCTGGAACGAGCCGCTCGACGACGCCTGGGTTATGACCAAGAATCCCGAGGACACGCCCGACACCCCGACCTACACCGAGATTGAGTTTGAGGCCGGCAAGCCCGTCGCCGTCGACGGCAAGAAGATGAAGCTCTCCGAGATCGTCATCGCCCTCAACAAGATTTCGGGCGATAACGGCTTTGGTCGTCTCGACCTGGTCGAGGATCGTCTGGTGGGCCTCAAGAGCCGCGAGTGCTATGAGGTTCCCGGCGCCCTGACGCTTATCACCGCCCACAAGGCGCTCGAGGATATTTGTGTCGAGGGCGATCTGCTCAAGACCAAGATTAAGCTCGAGCAGGATTGGGCCACCGCCGTGTACAACGGCCAGTGGTACAGCCCGCTCAAAAACGCACTCGACGCCTTTATGGCCGATACCCAGAAGTTCGTGACCGGTACCGTTCGTCTGAAGTTCTTTAAGGGCAACTGCCATGTTGTCGGCCGCAAGAGCCCCTTCAGCCTCTATGACTACGGTCTGGCCACCTACGACCGCGACACCACGTTTGACGAGAAGGCCAGCGCCGGCTTTATCGAGATCGACACGCTGTCGCTCAAGACGTGGGCCAAGGTCCAGGGTCCCAGCTCTGCTGCCGCTCAGGCTTAAGTCTTTCTCCCTTGGTATCCGCGCGGCCCATCCGCGTGATACATAACGGGCGCATGGGGTCCCTACCTTTCGTTATGCTTGCTGACACTTCTTAACATCGGTGGCCCCTACATTCCGCCCGCATATATGATGCCGCGTCTGCGGCTGAGTCCGAGCCCCGCCGGGGTTGTCCGGCGGGGCTCCTTCTATCAATTTGGCGGCTCTGCGCCTATATATATCTGAGGAGTATCCATTATGTTCAATGCTATCGCGCATGCTTTACTTGCCCTCGCGCCCGAGTTCGATGCTGCAAAGGTCGAGGATGTCCCTATGAGCCTGAAGGCATGGATTGACGGCTCGGCAAACAACGGCTGGCGGGAGTCGATGGGCGCCAAGTGCCTGGTGCGTCACTTCTTTGCAAATTAGCCACATGGTCTCGCGCTCGGTGGGGAATGTGCAAAACTAGCGGTTGATAAATCGCTTTAGCGACATGGCGCTTTGCTTTGGGCGCTTGTTTTGGTATTTAGAGAAAGGGGACGGTTCCATGGCTCTTTGGGGCGGTCGTTTTGAGGCAGGCGTGGCCGAGGTCACGCAGGAGTTTGGCGCGTCGCTGCCGGTCGACAAACATCTCTATAAGCAGGATATCGCTGGCTCTAAGGCACATGCCAAGATGCTGGCGGCCCAGGGCATTATCAGTGCAAAGGACGAGCAGGCGATTGCCGAGGGTCTGACCGCAATCGAACAGGATATCGATGCCGGCGACTTCACCTTCGATATCAACGACGAGGACATTCATATGTCCATCGAGAGCGAGCTGACCCGTCGCATCGGCGAGGCGGGCAAGCGCCTGCATACCGGGCGTTCGCGCAACGACCAGGTGGCGACCGATACGCGCCTGGGCGTCAAGGCGCTGGCCAAGGAGCTCATGGAGGCCAATCTTGAGCTGCGCCACGTGCTGGTGGATGCGGCCAAACAGTACGACAAGGTGATTCTGCCGGGTTACACGCACATGCAGCATGCTCAGCCCGTGCTGCTGTCGCATCATCTGCTGGCGTATTCTTGGATGTTCGCGCGCGACTTTACACGCCTGAAGGCCGCCTTTGATGCTGCCGACAACTGCCCACTGGGCGCTGCCGCGCTTGCCGGTACGAGCTATCCGCTCGATCGTCAGATGACGGCCGCCGAACTTGGCTTTGCGGGCGTGATTCCCAACTCGCTCGATGCGGTTTCCGACCGTGATTTCCTCCTCGATCTGCATTACGCCGGCTCCGTCATGGCGATGCACCTGTCGCGTCTTTCCGAGGAGATCGTGCTGTGGTCGAGCTCCGAGTTTGGCTTTATCACGCTTTCCGACTCGTATTCCACTGGCTCGTCCATCATGCCGCAGAAGAAGAACCCCGATTTTGCCGAGCTTATCCGCGGCAAGAGCGGCCGAGTCTATGGCAACCTGGTGCAGCTGCTCGTGACCATGAAGGGCCTGCCGCTCGCTTATAACAAGGACTTGCAGGAGGACAAGGAGGGCGCGCTCGATACCGCCCATACGCTCATGCAGTGCCTGTCCGTTATGGCCGGTATGATTTCGACCTGGACCGTCAACGAGGATGCCATGGCGCGCGAGTGCGGCGTGGGGCACCTTGCCGCCACCGATGTTGCCGATTACCTGGCCAAGCGTGGCCTGCCGTTCCGCGAGGCCCACGCCGTGGTGGGCCATTTGGTCCTGATGTGCGAGAAGCGCGGCTGCAATCTTGAGGACCTGCCGTTTGAGGTGTTCCAAGAGGCTAGCCCGCTCTTTGAGCACGACATTACCGAGGCGCTCGACATTCCGTCGATTGTCGCTGCACGCACGACCGAGGGCGGTACCGCCCCTGCCGCCGTTGCCGTGCAGCTGCAGCGTGCCCAGGCACAACTCGTTGCCGACGAAGGTGTGCTTGGATCGCTGACCAAGGTCGTCGAGATGGGCCACGGGGCAAAGTAAGGGTTTAGTTGAAGCGGCTTTGGCCATTTATTGATAAATCGTTTTTGCTTTTACGGGCGTCTGTTGCTGCGGGCGCCCGTATTTTGTTGTAATGGGGAAGGGGCTTGTCGATAACTTCTGTAGGACCTTTGGGCAGGTTGTGAAGGGGCTACGTTCACGGGCGGCAACCGACCGTCCGCTCGGTTCGGTGCGGTTGATGCGCGGTCGGATGGTACTCTAATCGGGCTTCGAAACAGAAGTGACACATATGGAACGTTTTAATAAATTGTAGTGTTTCAATAAACAGTTTTTTGTTTAACTGCAGCTAAAACTCTGTTACGATGCAGTCCAGGCGGGTGCCGGAATGGGACTTGGGCACGCGCGAACCTACTTGAAAGGCTACCTTATGGCTATCGAGAAGACCTTCATTATGATTAAGCCCGACGCTGTGCGCGATCGCAAGATCGGCGAGATCGTCGCTCGCATTGAGCGTAGCGGCCTTGTCATCGAACGCATGGAGATGACCACGCTCGAGCGTGCTACCGTCGAGGAGCACTACGCCCATCTGGCCGACAAGCCCTTCTTTGGCGGTCTCTGCGACTTTATGACGAGCGGTCCGGTCGTCAAGATGGTCGTTTCCGGTCTCTCCGCCGTCTCCAAGATGCGCACCCTTATGGGCGCTACCAACCCGCTTGACGCTGCCCCCGGCACCATTCGCGGCGACTTCGCTGTCGATGTCAACGCCAACGTGATCCACGGCTCCGACTGCCTGGAGAACGCCGAGATCGAGATCAAGCGCTTCTTTGGCTAAACCAGCTTTGACTCCTCAAAGCTGTTAGCGTGTGGCTTTGGCGCCGCGGAATTCCATCCGCGGCGCCCTTTTTATTCCAGTAGATTTCTAGGTATATCCCAAAAATCTACTAAACAGCCCCCGTCCGGATGTGTGTTCCGGACGGGGGCTGTCGTTAACGTATGGTGTTGTAGGTCTTTAAGCCTCGTCGACGACCTTGAGTCCGCGGGTCTGGTCAATCTCGTTGATGAGATTGACGCGACGCTCGTGGCGGCCGCCCTCAAACTCGGCGTCGAGCCACTCGTCGACAATCATCTTGGCGAGCTCGGAGCCCACGACGCGGGCACCAAAGGCGAGCACGTTGGTGTTGTTGTGCATGCGGGAGAGCTTGGCGCTGAAGGGCTCGGAGCACACGACGGCGCGTACGCCCTCGACCTTGTTGGCAGCCAGGCTAATCCCGACGCCGGTGCCACAGATGATGATGCCCAGGTCGACGTCGCCGTTGGCAACGGCCTTACCCACCTTGTAGCCGGCGATGGGGTAGTCAAAGCTCTCGGAGGTGTCGGTGCCAAAGTTCACGACCTCGCAGCCGCGCTCCTTCAGGTGCTCGGAGATGATGTTCTTGAGCTCGACGGCGGCGTGGTCGTTACCGATACCGATCTTCATGGATGCTTCCTCTCTGGTCTGTGCGGCGAGATTGCTAAAGGTTTTACCGCGTTCGACTGCATGATAGCGCGACTTTTGTGTAAACGCTCGGGCGTTTTTTGCTCAAACGCTTTAGCATGCAATAAGACCGGCTTATCATAAATAATGCCGCCAATTTGTGCTCGAGCGCCGTCCGCCGGAACCATGGTTGTGGTTTTTGATGCATTGTTATCAAATAAAATAACGAACTATTTTGAGAGCCCAGCCCGTTATACAAGTAGGAGATACCTATGCCTGCCGATTCCCTTCGTGATACCGCGTTTTGCGATGTTTTGAACCGCGAGCTTGTCTGTGCGCTCGGCTGCACCGAGCCCATTGCCGTTGCCTATGCAGCGGCGCTGGCGAGCCAGACGCTCGGCTGCGAACCCGACCATATGGATGTTGCCTGCTCGGGCAACATCATCAAGAACGTAAAGAGCGTGACCGTGCCTAACTCGGGCGGTATGCATGGTATTGAAGCCGCGGCCGTGCTGGGTGCTGTGGGCGGCGACGCCAAGAGCGCGCTCGAGGTGCTCGAGAGTGTTGACGATAAAGACCGTGCTCGCGTGGCCGAGCTCCTCGCCGATGCCGGCTACTGCGATGTGTCGCTTGTCGAGGGCGTGCCCAACCTCTACATCAAGGTGACTGCCACGGCCGGGGGGCATACCGCGGTCGTCGAGATTACCGACCACCACACCAATGTTACGTGCCATACACTCGACGGTATTCCGGTGTGCGGCAAGTCGGTGGGGGAGTGTGCCGCCTGCGCCGAGCGCGTCGTGGCCGAGCGTGCCGCCGATAACGCCGATACGCCCATGTCGATTGAGTCTATCATTGACTTTATCGAGGACGGCGACATCGAGGGCGCCCGCGCTGCCGTTGAGCGTCAGATTGAGCTGAACGGCGCTATTAGCGCCGAGGGCTTGGCGAACGCTTGGGGCGCCGAGGTGGGCCGTACGCTGCTGGGCGCTCGCGCCGACGACGTCGCCTGCCGTGCGCGTGCGCGTGCCGCCGCCGGGTCTGACGCCCGTATGAACGGCTGTGCGCTACCGGTCGCCATTGTGTGCGGCTCGGGCAACCAGGGTATTACCTGTGCGTTGCCCGTTATGGAATATGCCGACTACCTGCGCTGCGACCACGAGCGCCTGGTGCGCGCCGTGATGCTGTCCGATCTTATTGCCGTGCATATCAAGAGCTATATTGGTGCGCTCTCGGCGTTTTGCGGTGCTATTTGCGCTGCGTGCGGTGCCGGCGCGGCGATTACCTGGCTGTGCGGTGGCACGCGCGAGCAGATCGGCGCGACGGTCTCCAATACGCTCGGTAACGTGGGCGGCATCGTGTGCGATGGCGCCAAGGCAAGCTGCGCCGCTAAGATTTCCGCTGCCGTTGATGCGGCGATTCTGGGCCACGATATGGCCATGCAGGGCCGCGGCTTCCGTGCCGGCGAGGGCCTGATTCAGGATACGGTGGAAGAGACGATCGCCAGCATGGGCTATGTGGGCCGCGTTGGCATGAAGGATACCGACGTCGAGATCCTCAACATCATGATCGGCAAGACCATCGTCGACTGCTAGGGGCTCTGGGGCACTGCATCTTGTTGTTGAAACTATCGCGCTTGTGGCTGTAAAGCACCTGTCTGCATTGCGGACAGCGAGGATCTCGCGGTATGTCACCAGGTCGTTCTCGCGCTTGATGCGCTCGAGGACGGTCGCGACAACAAGCGCCGCTATCGCCGGCAGGAACGCCGCAGCCGCGGCGACGCCGGCGCCCCAGGTGCCCTCCATCCAGTTAAACGCCGGCGACAGTATCAGTGCGAACGCCACCGCCAGCAACGCGAGCATCAGCACGGCCAGCCATAGCATCCGCGTTCCCATGCGCTTGCGATCTCTTTCGACTGCCTCTTCCATAACGGTCACGTCTCCCTTCACGAGCGTGTCTATGGAGGTGTCGAATAGGATGCTCAGCATGAGCAGACTCTGGACGTCCGGATACGTCTTGTCCCGCTCCCAGTTGCTGATCGTCTGACGCGACACGTAGAGTTTCTCGGCGAGTTGTTCTTGGGAGAGCCCCATCGCCTCGCGCCGCGTCTTGATCTGGTTGCTGATGTCCATCGTCACCTCCCGGTCGTGAAGGAGCGTCCCGCGAACACGCCGGGTGCGCTATCGAATCTGTTGTACATCATATGCGGCAAGGCTTGCCGGGCGCTGCAAAAACTGTTTTGCACGGGGTTTACCTGCATGATTGTTGCTGCGATGGCTTAGCGATGTTGTCGAGCAGTCATCCAAGTGTACAGGCCCATGGCGGCGTAGCCGATTGCGGTATAGGCAACCCCATGGAACGCAAGGTCCTGGCTGCCCTCGACCGCGAGGGGAAACAGGACCGCGGGTCCGATTCCGAGCGCCGCGGGTACCCAGAAGAGCGTCCTCGCGGAGTTTGCGGCGAGCAGGCCGAGGGCGATCGCAGTTACGGGGAGCACGAGGTAGATCAGCGCCATCATGGCGATCATACCGGCATCGGATGGGACGAAGCTCACCAGGAGGGCGGGGATTGCCCAGCAGGCGCCAACGATTGCGATCAATGCGATGAGGGACGCGCGTACGGTGACGTTCATGGGGCACCTGCTAACGGGAATCGCCCCCATTCTGGCATACATCTTCAGAATGGGGGCTAAGGGGGATACCATTTCGGGGAACGGGCGCGTACCCGCGCTTTTAACTCAGCATCTTGGCGAGCATGCCGATGCCGACGCCCACCAGTCCGCCGGCGATGGCGCCGATGATGATCTGCACCGCGTTGCGCGTGCCCTTGACCCAAGGGTTCATCTCGCGCTCACGGCGCCCCTCGAGCGTGTCGCGATCGACCTGCTCGCCGCGGCTAAACGCCAACACCTCGCGGTACGTGACGAGGTCGTGCTGCTTCTTCATGCGTTCCATATACACGAACGCCACGAGCATCACGACGAGCGCCACGGCGGCAAACGCCGCGGTGGGCGCGATGTGCATGCCCCAGCCCCATTCGAGCTGGAACGCCGCCCACGCGCTCAGCACCAAAAACACGACCGCGCTCACGACCGTGATTGTGGAGAGGGCGTTGTACTTCTTGACCGCTTCGTTCATTACCTGTGCCATGGTTTCCACATCTCCTTTGATGAGGGAGTCCACGGTCACCCCGAACACGTTGGAAAGCAGCAGCAGGCTCTGGACATCCGGATACGTACGGCCGCACTCCCAGTTGCTGATGGTCTGGCGCGACACGTAGATGCGCTCCGCCAGATCGTCTTGGGACAGTCCGAGCTCCGTGCGATGCTCCTTGATGTGCGAGCCCAGCTCCATGCGTTTGCTCCCTAGAGGGTCGGGGTGACCCCTGTCGAGAGCCACCATGTCATTGACGCGAGCATCGTACCATCAAAGGTCTTTATATTTGACCCCCACGGGGCAAAATCGAGCTGTCAAAAGGCTTTATATACGACATCTAGCTGGGAAAAGAACGGTCCCCAAAGGCGGATGCCTCCGGGGACCGGTTGGTGCGTATAGAGGGGGCGAGCTTGCTTTGGGTTGGTGTTGGCCCCGCCGTTCGGCTCGACTTTGGAGCGGCGGGGCTCAGCTCTGCCTCGACCGCGGCGCGGGGCGCGGCTTTGTCCCGACGTCGGCAGCGGCCGAGCCCTGTCTTCCAGCTTAGCCCTCCTCGCCTTTGGGTGCGTCCTTGGACGAGGGCTCTTTCTTCGGCAGCCTTCCCGCGCGTTTGAGGGCGTCTCGCAAGATCCATTCCACCTGACCGTTGGCGCTGCGCATCTCATCGTCCGCCCAGCGTTGGACGGCCTCCCAGATAGCGGGGTCTATACGGAGTGGATACTGCTTGCGTGCCATGACGTGCCTTCTTGTCGAATGTGCAATTCTGCACCCGTCCCAAATTACTCATTGGTGTTGGGGTTAGTACAGCGAGCCTGCGTTGAGCACCGGGTGCGCCTCGGATTCACCGCAGAGCACCACCATGAGGTTGCTGGCCATCTGCGCCTTGCGCTCGTCGTCCAGCTCGATGGTGCCGCCGGCAGCCATCTCCTTCACGGCCATGTCGACCATGGAGACCGCGCCCTCGACGATCTTCTTGCGTGCGGCGATGACGGCCTCGGCCTGCTGGCGGCGCAGCATCGCCTGGGCGATCTCGGGGGAGTAGGCGAGGTGCGTGAGACGTGCATCGTCGACCTCGACGCCGGCGGGCGCCAGGCGCATCGCGAGCTCGCGGCGCAGGGCTTCGGAGACCTCTTCCACATTGGCGCGCAGCGTGATGGCGCCGGCGGCATCGGACTCGTCCTCCAGGTGGTCGTAGGCGTACACGCTCGCCACGTGGCGCAGCGCCGTCTCGGCCTGCATGGCGACATAGCTCTGGTAGTCGTCGACGTCGAAGAGCGCCTTGGCGGTATCGGCGACGTGCCACACCACGACGGTTGCGATCTCGATGGGGTTGCCCATTTTGTCGTTGACCTTCAGGCGCTCGCCATTCAGGGTGCGCACGCGGGTGGAGATGGTGGTGGGGTTGCCCTTGGCGGCCTTCTGCGCCGCGGCCTTGGCGGCCTTGGAATCGCTCATCTCGAGCTCGATCATCTCGCCGATCCCGGCCGATCCGCCCATGCTCTTGCTAAAGAACGGGTTGGCCCAGAAGAAGCCCTCGTCGCGGACGGTGCCCACGTACTTGCCGAACAGGATGCACACGCGCGCCTGGCCGGGCTGCAGCGAGAAGAATCCGTTGAGTGGGATGAACCACAGGCAAAACGCGAGGATGCTGAGGCCGAGCCCCCATCCGTAGACTGCGGGCGCGTCGACGCCGTCGGGCGTGCTCGCGAGCCCGATGGTGCTCCAGATAAAGAGGCCGATGATGGCGATGAGCGCCACCGCCACGGCGACGAGCATGCCGTAGCCCGACTTGGCCTTGAGTTGCTTTTCCACGCTCATTGTGAGTTCCTTTCACGACTGCGCCGGCGTTTGCGTGACGTCCCCGGCGCCGCGCTCCAGATTGCGATGGGGAGGAGGCGAGTCCCCGAGCAGTCCGTGCGACTGCTGATTGCATTGTGATATCACATTGAGACCAAGTCAAGGAGAATCGGATGCCGTCTCTCATGGCATAAGTGGTTCGGGGCGCCCGGCATCTACGCTCCGTAGAGGTCTTCCTGTTGCATCTTGGCTCGCAAGTCCCTATAATAGCTCCACTCACGGCTGAAGGTTTACCTCTAGATTTGGAAAGGGGAGCTGCACCATGCTTGCTTCCATTTGGCTCTAGCCACGGTCGCGTGAGCGACCGGTACTTCGCTGCATACCACCGATCGCATCAAAGGATTATTCCATGACACAACCGAATCCCTGCGCTTCTTGGAAGCGCTCGCTCGCCATCGTCTGGATCGGCGAGTTCTTCTCCGTGCTCACGAGCTCCATTCTGCAGATGGGTCTCATCTGGCACGTCACCCTCACCACCGGCTCCGCGAGCGCCCTGTCGTTCGTGAGCCTGGCGGCCTTCTTGCCCATGGCGCTCCTCGGCGCCTTCGCGGGCACCATCGTGGACCGCACGTCCATCAAGCGTCTCATGATCGGCGCCGATCTCTTCATCGCGGCCGTGAGCCTCACGCTTGTCTTCGGCTCGCTTCGGGGCGACCTTTCTGTCGCCGTTGTGGCGGCGGTGCTGTTCGTCCGTGCGCTGGGCAGCACGCTCCATACGCCCGCCTTCAACGCGCTCACACCGCTCATCGCCCCGCCCGAGGTGCTCGGCAAGCTGGCGGGCATGCTGCAGTTCATGCAGTCGGGTAGCTATATCATCGGCAACGCCATCGCCGCGGCGGTCTACCCGGCGTTTGGTCTGACTTTCATGATCGCGCTCGATGTCGCCGGGGCGGTGCTCGCGAGCATCGCGGTGGCGACCTCCGGCATCAAGACGCCGGCGCCCGAGCGCCATACGCCCGAGGAGAACGCCGAGGCGTCGCACCGCGCGGTGCGGGCCTTCCTATTGGAGACGGCCAACGGGTACCGCGAGCTCAAACGCCATCACGGTCTGTTCGCCATGCTCTGGATCGGCTTCGCCTTCTCGGTCCTGTTCTCGCCCATATCCGCGCTGTTCCCGCTCATGGTGTTCGACCATTTTGGGGGCACCACTACGCAGTCGGCTATCGCGGAGATCGCGTTCTCGGTCGGCATGATCGCGGCGAGCGGCTGGATCGGGGCGACGGGTGGCCTTAAGAACCGCGCTCTTTCGTGCACGCTGGCCATCGGCCTCATCGGAGCCGCCGCGCTCGCGGGCGGCCTCGTGCCCCCTTCCGCGCTCGTTGTGTTTCTGGGGCTTACGTTCGCGATGGGGGTCTCGAGTCCGCTGTACAGCGCGCCGCAGATGGCGCTCATGCAGGAGCGCGTCGATCCCGAGTGCATGGGCCGCGTCTTCGGTCTGTACGGAGCGGTCTGCAGCTGGGCTATGCCCGTGGGGCTCGTCGCATCGACCTTGTTCGCGGACGCCATCGGCGTAAGCGCGTGCTTCGTGCTCATCGGTGCTGCAATGGTGATCCTAGCAGGCATCACCTGGGCGATCCCGAGCATCCGCAAGATTGGGTAGCGCTCTGGCGGAGTGCGTTTCGTTTCGGACGGCTCGTAGGGTCGCTGCGACGTGAAGGGTGGTCGACGGTGCGCCTGCGAGGGCGCCGTCGACCACCCTTTTGTTTAATTCGTCTGGCCCGGCGCCGATCATCATCTGTTCGCCGGGCGATTGCGATGCCGCCGCTTGCCGATACGCGGCTCCTTACGTTGTGCGCATCCCATCGTTCTGGCAGCGTTTCCTGCAGTTAATCTCCAGAGCTCGAGGCGGTGGCCCCTATGAGTAATCTGCTCGAATCCATTCTGCGCGTCGGTATGACCGTGTTCATCGTCGGCCCGCTCACTGCATGGGTCGCCCGCCGCGGCGCGAGCGAGCGCAGCGAGGCAACGGACAGCCTCGATTGCTTCACGGTGCGCATGCCCGCAGCCATCCGCACGATCATCGCCTGCTGCGCCGTCGCGTTCGAACTGCTCATGCTGGGTGTCTACGTCTGGCAGGGCGTCTCGCTGGGCGAGTGGGACCACGAACTTGTGTGGTTCGGTCATGCCATGGCGCTCGCGGGTATGGCTATCTGGGCCTTGCTGAGCATCCCGCGTATCGACGTGGACGGTGGGCGCATTCTCTCGCGTAACGCCTTCGGCATCCGCAAGGAGACGACGTTTGGCAACATCACCCGTGCAACGCTTCACGCGCAGATGATGAGGATCGACCTGTTCGAGGGCGACCGGAAGTTCTGCTCGATAAGCCTCGAGGGGGTGTGCTCGCTCAACCTCCTCGCCCGTCTGGAGGAAGAGGGCATCGAAGTCTCGGACGCCGTCGACGGTCCCATGACCAAGGCGGGCCTGTGTTGGTCTGCCATCAAGCCGTTGACGATTGTTTTCAACGGCATGGCCCTCGTCTTCTCGCTCGTCCTCGCCTTCATGGCGGTCTTCACCGACGAGGGTGCGCGCCTGCTCGTGCTCATCCCGTTCCTGTTCCTGTTCATAGGGGGGTTCCTGCCCCTGCTCATGCTCGGCATGCCGGCCCGCGGCATCCTCGAGATCGGCAGGCAGGAGCGCGCGCTCGGTTTCTCCTTCTCCGAGGAGATGGCAAGCCGAGGTGCCACGGGTACTTCGCTTGTCGATGACGATTGGTTCATCGAGATCAGCAACGCCCGCGTCGTGGCGTTTCGCCGCGATTACCTCAAGAAGATCACGGCGCACGAGAACAGCGAGAGCGGCGACCGCTGCACGGTGACCACGAGGGGTGGTCGCAAAATCAAGGTGTATGCAAGCGGGCAGCACGCTCGAGGACCTGCGCACGTGGTTCAAACAGGGTGCCAAGGTCAGAAGCACACTCGACCGCGCGGGGGACGCACTCGAGGCGACCGTTTGATTGGGTTGCCTGCCAAGGATCCAAAACGGGAAGGGGCGCTGTCGGCGCCCCTTGTCATACCAGGCCCGCTGGCCAGCGAGAGGCCTGCAGGTCGACATGTCCGTTGGCGAGGAAGGCAACGCCTTCGTCCTCGAGCAGTGTGCGCTGCGCCTCGGGCCCACCGAAGGCGAACCCCTCCGCGAGGCGGCCGTCGGCAAACACGATGCGATGGCAGGGGATGACGCCCGGTTGAGGGTTGACGTGCAGGGCATATCCCACGTAACGGGCTCGCCTGGGCTCGCCGACGAGCTTGGCGATCTGCCCGTAGGTGGCGACCATGCCCGCGGGAACCTGTGCGACCATCTCGTAGACGCTCCCGAAAAAGCCCTCGCGGTTGCTATCAGCCATCACAAACCTTTCAGTGCGCGGGTATCGGCGCGCCCGCGAGCAGCGGACGCGCTACGCCTCCAAATACCTCTCGACAAGCTCCTCAAACGCGCCGTCCATGCCCGTGGTCTCGAGCGCGCCGTCGCAGTGGGGGCGCACGTCGTCGGTGACGTTCGCCACGCCCACGCCGAGTCCGGCGGCCTGGATCATGGAGAGGTCGTTGGCGGAGTCACCCACCGCGATGACCTCGCTCATGGGGATACCGAGCATCTCGGCCAGGCGCATCAGGCCGACTCCCTTGTTCACGCCTGCGGGCATGAACTCGAGGTAGCGCTTCGAGGAGAACGTGATCTCGACGCCAAGGCGCTGCGCCAGGGGCTCAAGATCGCCCCCGAGCTTCTGCAGCGCGTCAAAGTTCCTGTTCACAAACAGGATCTTCACGATGTCGCGCCCATCCAGGAAGGACAGGTCGGGGTGGTCTGCGCTCGAGATATGCGTCACGCCGCTGATCGAGGTGAGGTACGCACGCTCGTCGTCGTCCGCATCGGGCACGAAGACGTGTCCGTCGGCGACGTTGATGTGCATGCTAAGCCCCAGCTCAAGGCCCTTTTGATAGAGCTGCTCGGCACAGTCGCGCGAGAGTCCGCAGGTGGTGAGCGGGCAGGGGTCGCCCACGCGGTTGATAAACCCGCCGTTGTACGACAGAACGTATCCGCCTTCGAGCAGCGACGCATCGACGGCCGCGAAATTGTGCATGATGGACGAGTACCAGCGCCCGCTTGAGGGGACGAACAGAACCCCCAGCTCCTTCATGCGCTTGAGCGCGCGGATGTTCGCCTCGGGGATGGCGTGATTGGAGTCGAGAAAGGTCTCGTCCATATCGCTTGCAACAAGGCGGTACATGCTAGTACACCATGCCCATGGCCTCGCGCACCTCGGCGAGCGTGGCCTCGGCGACCTCGTTAGCGCGGCGGTTGCCCTCGTGCAGGACGTCCTTGACGTAGTCCATATCCTGCACGAGCTCCTCGCGGCGCGCGCGGATGGGGGCGAAGTGCTCGTTCACGCTCTCGGTGACGTACTTCTTGAGCGCGCCTGCGCCGCCCATGCCGATCTCCTCGGCGATCTCGACCTCGGAGCGGCCGGTGCAGATGGCGGCGGTGGAGAGCAGGCCGGACACACCGGGACGGGCTTCGGGGTCGAACGTGATCATGCGCTCGCCGTCGGTCTGGCTCTTCTTGATGCGCTTGGCCGTCTCCTCGGCGGTCATGGAGATGTTGATGGCGTTGCCGTAGGACTTGCTCATCTTGCGCCCGTCAAGGCCGGGCAGCAGCGGCGTATCGGACAGCAGCGCGTCGACCTCGGGGAACACCTTGCCGTAGCGGTTGTTGAACTTGCGTGCGATGGTGCGGGTGAGCTCGATGTGCGGCAGCTGGTCGCGCCCGACCGGCACCACGTTGCCCTTGCAGAACAGGATGTCGCACGCCTGGTGCACGGGGTAGGTGAGCAAAAGGCCGGTGAGCTCATGACCGCTGGCCTCCATCTCGGCCTTGACGGTGGGGTTGCGCTGCAGCAGGGCCTCGGAGACGAGCGACAAGAACGGCAGCATAAGCTGGTTTGCCGCGGGCACGGCGGAGTGCGTGTAGATCATCGTCTTGTCGGGGTCCAGGCCGCAGGCCAGGTAGTCGATGACCATGTTGTAGACGTTGTCCTGGATGTTATCGGTGCTGTCGCGGTCGGTGATGACCTGGTAGTCGGCGATGAGCACGTTGGTGTGCACGCCCATGTTCTGCAGCTCGACACGGCTCTTGAGCGTGCCGAAGTAGTGGCCCAGGTGCAGACGGCCGGTGGGGCGGTCGCCGGTGAGCATGGTGTACTTCTCGGGGTGCTGCGGCAGGTCGGCGCGGATCTGGTTGCTGCGCTCGAGGCTGACCTCATAGCTGAGCTCGTTGGGCATGCTGTCTCCTTTTGGGTTAAGTGCCTGGCCGGCATTGTCGGTCTTGGTTGAAGATGAAGCTACCAGAGAAACGGCGTCTCTTGCCGGAATCAACGATGGTTTTCGCCGTGTCGTCCCGCAGGGCCGTTTCCCTTCTTGGGAAGGAGCCCCTCGATATGCTCGAGCCGCTCCTCATGGGCCACGTGCGCCGCGCGCTCCTCGGCGGCGAAAGCGGGGTCTTCGGGCGTGACGGTCTCATCTCGCTGTCGACTCCGGTACCACCGCGACGGCGCTCCTGAGCCTGCTCGTCGACAAGCCGGTGACTATCTACACCACCAACGGCTATGCATGTCGGTTTACGGGCGAGCTTGCTGCTAAGGTGGTGGTAATTGGCGGCGACTTCAACCCCGTTACCTGCTCGCTCACCGGTCCTATGGTTGAGAGCGCGCTGCGCGAGCTGTACTTTGACCGGGCGTTTATAGGTGTCAACGCGGTGGACGAGGACCGCGGTATCATGACGCCAGGTTATCCCGAGGCTATCAAAAAACGTATCGTGATGCAGAATTCCCAGGCGAGTTACGTACTCGCCGATAGCTCCAAGTTCCACGTGTTTTCAAATGTAAAGGTGTGCGACCTGGAGGGCTTTACTGTTATTTCCGACAGGCGCGACTCCAAAATCGGCGAACGCGTCAAAATGATCACGGCCTAGGACACTGGGGCATCGCATCTTGCCCTCAAGCCGTTGCCCACGTAACGAAGCGTGGGGCAAACGTGCGCCCCATTCCTGATTTGGGGACTAGCTTAGTTCGTCGGCTATTTGGTGCTCGTAGAAGGCTTCTACTACGGCGTTAAAGTCGCGGGCGAAGTCTTCCATGGTTCCGCGCCAGGTGGCTCGACTGGGTTTTCCCTGGCCAACATAGGCAGTTTGAATGCCGCAGGCGGGGCTGGGGAAATCGCGCTTGGGATCGTTGCCCACCATAAGGACCTCGTGCGGCTCGAGCCCCATGACCTGCAGCTGCTCTAGATAATATGTGGCATCGGGCTTGCAGCGCGTGGCGTTGCCCATGTGCGTTACGAGCTCGAAGGGCGCGTCTGTCAGCTCGCCCCAGCCCATGCGGCACTCGATGGCCCCTTGGGGAAAGCTGGGGTTGGTGAAGAGCGCGCAGCGCAGCCCCGCGTCCTGTACGGCTTGAAGCGCGGCGTGCGCACCCGGCATGGCTTTTGCGTTGATCATGTCATCGTTCTTGTACGGCAGAACTTCGTGATCGTAGTAGGTAAACGCCTCGTAGATAAGTGGGTCCGAGAGGCAAATGCCGCACCGGCGCTCGATCTCGGTCTGGTAAAACTTAAGATTGGTGCGATTGTCCGTGCTGCTGCGGCGATTGGCGTTGAGGTCGATCAGGATGGTGCCGAGGCGTGCCATCGTACCACCGCGGCTGCATCGTCCGATATCCGCGAGCATTGACGAGACATCCTTAAAATAGCGAAGGATAAACGCGTTGAGATTGATGCTGAGAAGCGTCTCGTCCATATCGAAAACGACTGCTTTGAGCACGCGGGCACCTTTCTCGAAAAATCGTTTAGAACGTTGGCTCCGGATACTTTACCCCAAAGCCGTATACTCAACTGCTTATCGTCAACTTATGGAGACGGTCGTTCACAAGATTGCGAAAAAGTCTCCATACGAGTAAAAAATCGCAGTTCACGCTTGAAATCGAAGTGATTTCCACGTAACCTATACGAACGTGATTGCATAAGCGTCACATTAGTATCTGTCGGCTCCCGAGTGTTCCTAAACGTTGTGTGCTTGTCGCACCCTTCTGTAGGTCCTAGCAATCGGGGCCCCGTAGTTCGAAAGGGGTCCACCTTTGAGTGAGATTCAGAACTCGTCCATTTTCTCTCTTGACGATGTCAACGAGGAGGAGATGAACAACCTCATCGACGGTACGATTACCGACTTTGATGAGGGCGATCTCGTTAACGGTACTGTCGTTAAGATCGAGCATGACGAGGTGCTCGTTGACATCGGATTCAAGTCCGAGGGCGTTATCCCGGTCCGCGAGCTGTCCATCCGCAAGGACGCTAACCCTGCAGACATCGTTGCACTCGGTGATTCCATCGAGGCCCTGGTTCTCCAGAAGGAGGACAAGGACGGTCGTCTGGTCCTTTCCAAGAAGCGTGCCGAGTACGAGCGTGCTTGGAACCGCATCGAGGAGAAGTTCAACTCCGGCGAGAACGTCGAGGGCGAGGTTATCGAGGTTGTCAAGGGCGGCCTGATCCTCGACATCGGCCTGCGTGGCTTCCTGCCCGCTTCCCTCGTCGACCTCCGTCGCGTCAAGGATCTCACCTCCTACATGGGCACCCGCATCGAGGCCCGCGTCATCGAGATGGACCGCAACCGCAACAACGTCGTTCTCTCCCGTCGCGTCGTGCTTGAGGAGTCCCGTAAGGCCGAGCGTTCCGAGATCCTGTCCAAGCTCAAGTCTGGCATGCGTCTCCAGGGCACCGTTTCCTCCATCGTCGACTTCGGCGCCTTCGTCGACCTCGGCGGTATCGACGGCCTCATCCACATCTCCGAGCTCTCCTGGAACCACGTCAACCATCCTTCCGAGGTTGTCAAGGTCGGCCAGGAGGTCGAGGTCGAGGTTCTCGACGTCGATCTCAACCGCGAGCGCATCTCCCTGGGTCTCAAGCAGACCACCGAGGATCCGTGGCGCGCACTGGTCAAGAAGTACCCCGTCGGCGCTATCGTCGAGGGCACTGTGACCAAGCTTGTCCCGTTTGGCGCTTTCGTCGATCTGGGCGAGGGCATCGAGGGCCTGGTGCACATCTCCGAGATGGCCAACAAGCACGTCGACCAGCCTTCTCAGGTCACCCACGTGGGCGACAAGGTTCAGGTCAAGGTCATGGAGATCGACCTCGACCGTCGTCGTATCTCCCTGTCTATGAAGTCCGCTGCTGAGACTCTGGGCGTCGAGATCGAGGTTACCCCGCTGCCTTCCGAGAAGAAGGACGAGGAGACCGACGCCGAGTAAATCGGTTTGACGATCACTTGCTTTAAGGGATCCGTCCGCAATGGACGGGTCCCTTTTTGCGTTTGCCGGTGAGGTGCGCAATGCTACTCGTGCGCAATGCTGTCCGGGCTGTTCACGGGGGCTATTGGGTTGTCGGTGCATGAAAATGCCGACATCCCGCCTCGGGGAGGAGGCGGGAACGCACCGAGTAGACGGAGGGGTGCGGAGCGCGGTCGCGTCTCGACTGGCGACGTTGCCCATCGACAGCCCTATTGTACTGCATGGCATGGTTCTTGGTATATCGTGTCGAACGCTTGTGTTGTGCCTTTGCCTGCGGCAACGGTGTGTTACACTCTTGCACTGCTGAGTGGGCCAGACGGTCGCGCGATGTGCTGCTTGCGGCACGCGTGAGGAAAGTCCGGGCTCCAGAGGGCGGGATGCCGGCTAACGGCCGGGCGGAGTGATCCGACGGAAAGCGCCGCAGAAAAGAAGACTCCCACCTGCGCCGCAAGGCGTAAAGGGAAAAGCTGAAACGGTGGTGTAAGAGACCACCAGCGTCGTGGCAACACGGCGGCTTGGCAAGCCCCATCCGGAGCAAGCGCGAATAGGAACGCTATGGGCCGGCCCGGTCCGCGTTCGGGTAGCGTGCGTGGAGCTGCACGGTAACGTGCAGACAAGATAAATGACCGTTCACGACAGAACCCGGCTTATAGGCCCACTCGGCACTTTGTTGACGCTGCGAACCCGTCAGCGCGACAATCTGCCTTTCAAGCCTTCGGGCATGACCATAAGGTCAATGCCCTCGTCTTTCAAGGCACCTTGCTCGCGCTGACGGGTTCTCGCTTTCGTTGACGGAATCATCGGCGGTTCCGTTCTTGGCATCTCGCTGTTTTTGCCTGGTCATCGGCTCCTTTCTGTTGCAATCTCGTCTTTCAAGGCACCTTGCTCGCGCTGGCGGGTTCTCGCTGTTGGTGACGGCATCATTGGTGTTTTCGCTCTTGTTGGCGAGGACAACGGTGCTGTCTTTGCCGTATTATTGAGGCTGTTTGTTGCCGCGCTTAGTTTTGTTGAGGGGCTTTGTTGGACAGCTACTTTACTCTGCGATCGAATATTGAGGCTTCTGGCGAGTTTGTGGATCGCAAGAGCCGGTTTATTGCCCAGCTGGTCCATATTGAATCCGAGGATGAGGCGAATGCCTTCATCGAGATGGTTCGCAAGCGTCATTACGACGCTCGACACAATGTTCCCGCGTGGATTTTGGTCGATGGACGCGAGCGTCAGAGTGATGACGGTGAGCCGAGCCGCACGAGCGGCATGCCGACGCTCGAGGTGTTGCGCGGCGCTGGGCTCAAAAATGTTTGCTGCGTGGTGACGCGCTATTTTGGCGGCACGCTGTTGGGGCCCGGTGGCTTGGTGCGCGCCTATACCGCGGCGACGCAGGCGGCGGTGGCAGCTGCTCAGGAGGCAGGGCAGGTCGTTGAGATGACGAGCGTCGTGCCTGTTGACGTGCACGTGGCCTATCCGCAGTATGAGCAGGTGCTTCGTTTGGCGCAGGATTCGGGTGCCAAGGTTTCGGATACCGATTACGCGGATGCCGTGACGATTCATTTGGTGTTTAAGGCGGGGGAGCAGGAGCCGTTTTGCGCTAAGATGCGCGAGCTTATGGCGGGGCGCGAGGAGATTGAGGTCGGCGCTCCCAAATTTGCCGAGTTCTAACGGCGACGGCCGGCGTGCTTTTGGATGAATCCCAAGCACGCCGGCCGTCGTTTTCTGTTGCCGCCGTTTACTCGGCGAGCTGCTTTAGCACATCGCAGGCGATCTCGATGGCGTCGTCGATGCAGCCGGGGCAGCTGCGGAGCGGACCATTGTCCGATCCGATGCCCTTGAGCGTGCCGCAGACGGTCGTCGTGTTTTTCGTTTTAAAACGCTTGGCGATTTCGCGCGACAGCTTGTAAGTCTGGCCCTTGGTCTTGGGGTTATCCATGCCGTCGCTCATTACAAAGCCCATGATGGCCACGGCGCCCGAGATAGCGCCGCAGGTCTCGGTCATGCCGCCCATGCCGGCGCCAAAGCCCTCGGTGAGGATAAAGGCGGTCTGGGGGTCGAGCCCGACGGCGGGTGCGAGCGTGCAGGCGACGGCCTGTGCGCAGTTAAAGCCACGGGCGTGGTATTCGGCAGCCTGAGCCTGACAGGCGGTGATGTCGAGCTGGGCAGTATCGATTTGCTTCATCGTTGTCTCCTCGGTAACGGTGTACTCGCCTATGGTACCCTTGCCGATGCATTTGTTCATCGAAAGCCTCATGTATGCCTCATTTTTATCTATCGAATAAATGCCAAGATCTGCGATAAATGCCCCCTGTTGATTTGTCTCATAACCTACCTTGGGGATGGGTTGAGAGGGGTGCGGGGTAGCGGTATCGTGAACCGGATAAAAATGTAACCCAGGCAAGGGAGCTAGATATGAGCGAGCAGACCATCGGTACTACATGTGTTCAGGGCGGCTATCACCCGGGAGACGCGGAGCCGCGCCAGGTGCCCATCTACCAGTCCACCACGTGGAAGTATGACACGTCCGAGCACATGGGCAAGCTGTTTGACCTGGAGGAGTCTGGCTATTTCTACAGCCGTCTGCAGAACCCTACGTGCGATCTGGTTGCCGCCAAGATCTGCGAGATGGAGGGCGGCACCGCTGCGATGCTCACGAGCTCGGGCATGGCTGCGAACTTCCTCGCAATCTTTAACGTGGCCGGCGCCGGCGATCATGTGGTCGCAAGCTCGGCCATCTACGGCGGTACCTACAACCTGCTTGCCCATACCATGGGTCGTATGGGCGTTACCTGCACGTTCGTTGCCCCCGATTGCACCGATGAGGAGCTCGAGGCAGCCTTTGAGCCCAATACCAAGCTCGTCTTTGGCGAGACGATCGCCAACCCCGCCCTTGCCGTGCTCGATATTGAGCGCTTTGCCAAGGCCGCGCATGACCACGGCGTGCCGCTGATGGTCGACAACACCTTCCCGACGCCCGTGATGTGCCGTCCCTTTGAGTGGGGCGCCGATATCGTTACGCACTCCACCACCAAGTACATGGATGGACATGGGGCCTGCCTGGGCGGCGTGATCGTCGACCACGGCCAGTTTGATTGGATGGCCCATGCGGACAAGTTCCCGGGTCTCACCACGCCCGATGAGAGCTACCACGGCGTGACCTATGCCGAGAAGTTCGGTCGCGAGGGCGCCTTCATTACCAAGGCAACCGCTCAGCTCATGCGCGACCTCGGCCCCATGCAGAACCCGCAGGCGGCGTTTTTCCTGAACAGCTCGCTCGAGAGCCTGCATGTGCGCATGCCGCGTCATTGCGAGAACGGCCTGGCTGTTGCCAAGTTCCTGCAGAGCCATCCCAAGGTGCGCTTCGTGAGCTATCCGGGTCTGGAGGGCGACAAGTACTATGACCTAGCTCAAAAGTACATGCCCAACGGTACCTGCGGCGTTGTGAGCTTTGGCTTTAACGGTGGTCGCGCGGCGGCCGAGACCTTTATGAAGAGCCTCAAGCTCGCTCAGATCGCCACGCATGTGGCCGACGCCCGCACTTGCTGCCTGCACCCCGCTAACGCCACGCACCGCCAGATGAACGATGAGGAGCTTATCGCCTGTGGCATCTCCGCCGACATGGTGCGCCTGTCGTGCGGCCTCGAGGACACGGCCGATCTGATTGCCGACCTTGAGCAGGCGCTCGAGCAGTGCTAGGCTAGCGTTCGTGCAAGGCGCCGATGCCGGCAGAAAGCTTCGGCGACCTTTAGCTCCGATACCGTAGGCGGGGCCCCAATCGCGACTGTTTGCAGGCGATTGGGGCCCCGTTTTTGTGTTGCGCCACTCGAAAGGATGGATATGGAGAAACCGCAGAGCAACTGCGCCACGAACACATAGCTGTTGAGGGGGACACCCATGGCAAGAACAAATGGGCGATTCTGTTTACGGTGCTCATCATGACGTTTATGGTGTGTCTGGATTCGACCGTCGTGACCGTGGCGCTGCCCGTGATGCAAAAGGAGCTGGGCGTGGGCCTCGATCGCATTCAGCTGGTAAGCTCGGTTTATCTGCTTGCGGCTTTGCGGTGCGATGCGGCTTTGTGGTGCGATGCGGCTTGTGGGGCGGGCGGGGGTCGGTCCGTGGTAGACTATCGAGCAACGTTTATTAATCGCGCGGTATCGTTGCCGCGAGAAGGGGTTGCGCCATGCAGGAGCTTGAGGACCGTATTCGCCATGACGGCATCGTAAAGGCTGGTAATGTCCTTAAGGTTGATGCTTTCCTCAACCACCAGTGCGACGTTGAGCTGTTTGACCACATGGGCGCCGAGTGGGCCCGTCTGTTCGAGGATGTCGAGATTAACAAGATCCTTACGATCGAGGCTTCGGGCATTGGCATGGCCTGCATCGCAGCCCAGCATTTTGGCGGCGTGCCGGTGGTCTTTGCCAAGAAGGCGCAGTCCATCAACCTCGACGGCGAGCAGTATGCCACGACCATCTACTCCTTTACCAAGCAGAGGGAGTACCCGGTCATCGTTGGCAAGCGCTTCCTGTCCGAGGGCGACAAGGTCCTGATTATCGACGACTTCCTGGCCAACGGATGCGCGCTCGAGGGTCTTATCAAGATCTGCGAGGCCGCAGGCGCCGAGGTGTCCGGCATTGGCATTGCGGTGGAGAAGGGCTTCCAGGGCGGTGGCGATAAGCTCCGCGAGCGCGGCTTCCGTGTTGAGAGCCTGGCCCGTATCGCCGATATGGACTGCGAGAACGGCGAGATCACCTTCGCCTAAGCGCGCAACACAAGCGATTGGTATGCGATGTGACAAAGGGGGTGTCCCTTTGTCACATTTTTTGTATGAGGGGAGGTGTTGATATGGATGAGAACACGATGGGATGGCGTGAGTATGCGCGCTATGCCGAGATGTCGGTCGAGGAGCTGGCGCGCGATTGCGAGGTGCAGGTGTTTCGCGCGACGGGTCCGGGCGGGCAAGGCGTGAACACGACGGACTCGGCGGTGCGCATGAAACATATCCCTACGGGGATTACCGTGACGGCGCGCGAGAGTCGCAGTCAGTTCCAAAATCGTAGCTGCTGTTTACGTAAGCTGCGCGCTGAGCTTGAGCGTCGCGGGCGTCCACCGCGTCGACGCGTAAAGACCAAGGTGCCTCAGCGCTCTCGCCAGCGCAGACTTAATGACAAGCACTTCAACGCCATTAAAAAGGCCAACCGCCGCAAGCCGGGCGGGGAGGAGTGATCTTCTCGATAAGTTGCGGTGAAATAGGGGCTGTTTTGCGGCTTTACCTGCATAAACGGTCCCTATTTCACCGCAACTTAGGGGTGGTTAGCGGGTTGGACGCCAGACTTGGAGGGCGCCGGGTAGGATGTCGACTTCGATGCGCGAGGCGATAACAGGTTCGCCGTCGGCCTGAATGGGGTAGTCGGGCTCCTCAAAGGTGAGCTCGGCATGGCGGCAGCGGCGTATGCAAACCGGCGGCAACTTGGTATGGTGGCCGTCCTTGGCCGAAAGGAACATGGGAAGCGCGACCGCGCGCGGAACGGGGCCGCAGGCGTAGCAAACGTCGAGCATGCCGTCACACGGGTCGGCGTCGGGACAGATACGATAGCCCGAGCCATAGGTGGGGCCCAGCTGAATCGCCATGATGATCGCCCTCACGCGCTCGGCGGGCGCGCCGTCAAAGCTGACTGTCATGGGGTAGTTGCGATAGCGCAGGCCAAACTGTTCAAGTCCCGAGAGGGTGTAGAGCGGAGCGCCGGTGAGGCCCGTCTTTTTGCGCAGCTCGGTGGTGCCCAGGCCGATGGCGGCGTCAATACCGACGGAGAGCGTCTGGTCGTAGTACTCAACGCAAGCCTCGCCGCTACCGCTTGCGGGGTTCCATGAGCGAATGCGACCGATGTCCTGACGCTGCAGCTCGCAGGTGAGCAGCGCGGCAAAATCCTTGCCGGAGAAATCTTCTATACCGAGCGTTTGGGCAAAATCGTTGCCGGAACCCACGGGTAGGATGGCAAGAGCGGGGCGGGGGTCCTCCTTTTGTGCCATAAGCCCGTTGACGACCTCGTGGATCACGCCGTCGCCGCCAAGGGCGATAACGGTGCGATAGCCCTGAGCCTGTGCGGCCAGCTCCTTGGCGTGCCCCATGCACTCGGTCAATACCAGGTCAAACTGGGATGCGCGTGCAGTCATGTCCAAAAAGCGTTGCAGGCGCTCGGCAACTTCGCGCGCCGCACCCGATTGGGCGGCGGGGTTGGCGATGATGAGCGTGCGACCAAAATCAGTTGCGTGCATGGGCGACTCCCGGCATATGGCGTGACGGTGCGGTCGCGCTCGGGTCGAATTGCCCCCCGATTGTGGCTGCACGGCGAATACTTACGTCTACTCTATCAGGTCGTTGTGGCGCTCGATAGCATCCGCTACCGTACCGCCCTCATCCACTATAAGCGAACGGCGCTTGGGTGAGATGATGCGCTGGGCAGGGTACACGCCGCGGTGTCCGCCGGCGAGATAGCTGATAAAGGCCACGATGACAAAGAACCCGGCGGCCGTGCCGTGGAACAGGTCGATGGCCATCATGCAGGTGGTGATGGGCACGTTAAGGCCGGCACAGAACACGCCGAGCATGCCGAGAGCCGCCAGAAAACTGGGGTCGAGCCCGGTAAGGCAACCGATCCAGCCACCGAGTGCCGCACCGATGCCAAACAGGGGCGTGACCTCGCCGCCTTGGAAACCGGCACCCAGGGTGAGTGCCGTTACGACGAGCTTGATGGCGGCGTCGGCGAGGGTGGTGTTGCCGGCAAACCCGGCGCCCGAAAGCCACGTGGAAAGGCCGGCGTAGTCCCAGGCGTCGAGGAGAGCATAGACAGCCAAAACCACGAGTGCGCCTATAAGGGCGCGAACGAGGTAATTGGTGATAAAGCGACCGTACAGGCTCTTGACGGTTCGAACCGACCAGGCAAAGAGGCGTGCCGTCAGACCGAAGATAATGGCGCTGATAACAACGATAACGACCGTTTTGGGCGTCATGGCGGGAACGCTGGCGATGGCATTCGCTTCGTACTCGGTACCCAGGGCGAGTGATGTAAAGTAGCCGGTAAACGAGGCGACCAGGCAGTAGATCCCTGCGGTGTAGTCGATCTTGCCGATAAAGCACATCTCCATGCCAAAGAAAGCTCCGGCAAGGGGCGAGCCGAATACGGCGCCAAAGGCCGACGAGATGCCGGCGAGCATGAGGTCGTGGTGGTCATGCTTTTTGAGGTGGGCGAGGCTTGAGATGTTGCTGGCGATGGTGCCGCCAATCTGCACCGCGGCCCCCTCGCGACCGGCCGATCCGCCCGTTAGGTGCGTGAGCGTGGAGCAGACGAAGGTGAGGACGGCCATGCGCATATGGATGAGGCGTGTACCCAGAGCGGAGTCGATGACCAGGTTGTTACCGCGTTTGGCGGCAAGACCGTGGTTTTTGTACGCCCATGCGGTGGCAACGCCCACAACGGGAAGCATGGCGTAGATCCACGTATGGTGCTCGCGATAGTCGGTCGCGATATTCAACGAGGCCAAAAACGCCCAAGCGGCAACGCCCATGGCGAGCGAGACGATGACGACGAGCACGAGCAACTTAGCGCTCGCGAGTAGGTTGTGGGCATTGCGGCGCGTGTCGGCAGCCAAGAGATGCTCGGAGCGGGTGAGCTGTTGCCTGCCTGCCATGATGACGTCGTTCAGGGAGAAAAAGCCGCCGTCGTCGAGCGACTGGGAATGATCCTGCGCCTCGTTTGCGCTTTCGGGTTTTTCGGTAAAAGCCATACGTTCCTCTTTTAGGTTGCAACACGAGCATTATAGAACGTGCCAAACGTGACAAACCGGCAGGTTGGTTTCGGTTCTGTTTCGCGGCTTGCGGCCGACAGATGTATTCGAGAACGTGGGTCGTTTCGCCGTCGTGCGGCAGGGGATTATACTGAGACAAGCATAAAGAATTGGCGCCCCCGTTGTGCGCTGTGGCATTAAGAGGTGCATATGGCAGAGAAACTCATTCCGCTGGAGGACGCGCAGTCGATTGTTCTGTCTCACGTTGCTCCGACCGATCTCGTCGAGATTCCCGTGTGGCAGGCCGCCGGTCTTCCCTTGGCCGAGGACGCGGTGGCCGATATCGACATTTCGCCGTTTGCCAACAGCGCTATGGACGGATATGCCGTGCGCTCGGCGGACTTGGTGCAGGCATCTGGCGAGGCGCCCGTGACGCTTTCTGTCGTAGGGCACGAGGCAGCGGGCCATGTCTTTGAGGGCGCAATCGGCGCGGGCGACACGGTTCGTATCATGACGGGCGCGCCGGTACCCGAAGGTGCCGATGCCGTGGTGAAGTACGAGATCGTCGATGTGCTCGACGGTGACGGCAACGAGGGTTCGCGTGTGAGATTCTCGGCGCCTGCCAAGGTGGGGGAGAACGTTCGATCGGCTGCCGAGGAAGCGCATACTGGCGACGTCGTGATGTACGCTGGAGAGGTTGTGGCTCCGGCGGGCGCCGGCTTGCTGGCGAGCGCCGGGTATGCGAGCGTGAAGGTGCATGCCGCGCCGCGCGTGGGCATTATCTCGCTGGGGACGGAACTGGTCGCACCGAGTAACGTGCCGGCGCGCGGGCAGATTCGCGACTCCAACTCGTCGGCGTTGATGGCCGAGGCGCTCGATGCAGGAGCCGAGCCCGTATTCTACGGCATTGCGCCCGATGATGAGCAGGCGATTGCCGAGTTGGTGCATCGCGCCGCGCAGGAGTGCGATTTTGTCATTACGAGTGGTGGCGCCTCTGCGGGTGATTACGACTATGTGACGGCGCTCGTTCGGCGCGAGGGCGAGGTGCTGTTCGACCGCATCTCGATGCGTCCCGGCAAGGCCATCACGTTTGGCCTGCTGGGGGGCAAGCCATATTTGGGACTTTCGGGCAATCCCGCGGCGGCGTATGTGGGCTTTGAGATGCTCGCCCGCCCGGCGATCCGCAAGATGCGTGGCTTTGCCGAGGGCGTGCGTCCCGTGCAGCAGGCGAAGCTCACACACGGCGTGAAGAAGCGCCAGGACCGACGCTTCTTCGATCGCGCCACGGTTTTGCGCGACCCCGAGACCGGTGAGCTGTTGGTGACCGAGGCCAAGACGCAGAATTCGGCGCTGCTCGGCACGATGCAGCGGGCCAACTGCCTGCTGCGTATTGACGAAGGCCCGTGTGACCTCAGGGCGGGCGACGTCGTGGATGTCGTGCGTGTCGACTTGCCTGAGGGCGCGGTGCTATAGGAGGAATGCTATGGAGCTGAAGATATCGATTGTGACGTGCTCGGATACGCGCGATCTTGCCCAGGACGAGGCGGGTGCTGCGCTCGAGGAACTCATCGCGGCGCAGGGCTGGACGGTCGCCTCACATGTGGTCGTGCGCGACGACGTCAGCGAGATCGGTGATGCCATTGTGGAAGCGGCCGATGAGTGCCACGCCAATGTCGTGCTCACCTGCGGCGGCACGGGCCTTTCGATGCGCGACGTGACGCCCGAGGCGACGCGTGCCGTCTGCGACCGCGATGTACCGGGCATTGCAGAGGCAATCCGTGCGTACTCCATGACCAAGACGCGCCGCGCTATGCTTTCGCGCGCCGTGTGCATGCAGCGTGGGCATACGCTTGTCATCAACTTTCCGGGATCAACGAAAGCGGCCCGCGAAAGCTGGGAGGCTGTGAGCGACCAGCTGGAGCACGCAGCTCAAATGACGGCGGGGGGCGGGCACGCCAAATAAGCGCATTACCTGCGGCGGAGTGACCTTACGGGCTGCTCCGCCTTTTTTATGCAGCGACAGTGCGGGCCGTCTCGTGGTTAGCGGTAAAAGAAAGTTATTAGACGAGAAATATTTATCACAAACATTATTCGCGAAAAAGTATAATCTAGTAACAGAATAAAGCTTGCGGCGGGGTGCCCGGGCGTAGCCTTCGAAAGGGTTGAACATGTTCGATACGGTTTCTCGCCGCGGGTTCGTTTCACTTTCCGCTGTCGCCGCTGCCGGCCTTGGGCTTGCCGGCTGTTCCGGCAAGAAGGAGCCTGAGTCGACTGGCTCCGATGCCGGCTCCGCCAAGATTTCGTCCAAGAAGGCTGTCGAGCTGCAGGTCTTTGCTGCCAACTCGCTCGAGAAGGCCCTGCCCGAGGTTCAGAAGCTCTATACCGACCAGACCGGCACCACGTTTGCCGACACGCAGTTTAAGGCTTCCGGCGACCTTGTCGAGCAGATGCGCGCCGGTGCCGCCGTCGACGTACTCATCACGGCCTCCAAGGGCACCATGGATGACGCCGAGGCCGCCGAGCTCGTCGACGCCGACACGCGTGAGGACATGTTCGTCAATGATCTCGTGGTCATTCGTGCCGAGGGCTCCGATATCAAGGTCGAGGCCATCGCCGACGTCGCGAACCTGGACGGCAAGATTGCCATCGGCGACGCCAAGACCGTTCCCGCTGGCAAGTACGCCAACCAGGCCCTGGCCTCCGTGGGCCTCTACACCGGCACCGAGGGCGACGACGGCGAGTATGCACCCGATTTCGCCGACAAGGTGGCTCTGGCCGACAAGGTCGGCACCGCTGCGTCTTACGTCTCTACGGGCGATTGCGTGGCCGGTTTTGTCTACAGCTCCGATATCTTCCGCTACGACGGCATCGAGGAGACCTTCGTGTGCCCCGAGGACTCGCACAAGCCCATCGTGTATCCCGGCGCTGTCGACGATATCTCCGAGCACGCCGACGAGGCCAAGGCGTTCATCGACTTCTGCCTGACCAACAAGAAAGCCCAGAAGATTTGGGCTAAGTACGGCTTTGAGCTTTCCGCGTAGTTCGCAACATCGCTGCATAACGATATGCTTGAGGGCGGGCGTTCTCGCGATCGCCCGCCCTTTTGATTGAACCGGCGTGTCCGCGCGCCGTTGCCCTGTGTTTGAGGAGTCGCCCGTGCCAAGGAAAACGATTCGCCTGCTCGCCGTGCTGGCTGCGGTTCTGTGCGTGCTGACCGCACCGCCCGGGGTTGCTCGGGCCGAGGCACTCTTCACCACCGCCGATGGCCGCCAGGCGACCGAAGATTCCGCGCTTATCGATGGCGTCGGGTTTGGCCTCAACGCGTTTGAGCGCAATGCCAAGGGCACGGCCCGTGCGTTTGCGGGTCAGCCCGAGGGCTACCGTTTTCCTATCTACAAGAAGACGACCCTCGTGACGGTGACGACGCCTGAGAGCATCGTGGTCTGGCTCGACGCCCATGCCGCCAAAGACGCGGGGCTCGATATCTCAAAGGCAGATGACCAAAAGGCGCTCAAGAAGATGCTCGTGGGGCTCGACAAGTCGCACTCCATGGGTGGGGCGTTGCTGGAGGACTCTAATCTCGAATGGGTCTTTACCTCGGATAACGCGCTGGTGCAGAGCGATTACCGCTATCAGTTTAAGGTGAAGGGCGGCAACGGCGATTACTACACGGTAGTGAATGCCGCCGACGCCGCGAATGCCGAGCTAGATTTGGGTGACGGCGTCCTGTGGAGCGATAACGCCGCCCTCGTGCGGTATGCGGACGTGTCGACGACGGTGCCGCCGTCGCTGGCGGAGCGCGCCGCAGCCTTCTTTGGCGACATCGACTATCGCCCGTTTTGGGTGTCCATTAAAACGAGCGGCCTTGCCCTGCTGATCTCCTTTGCGCTGGGCCTGTTTGCCGCGTGGAAGACTATGGGTACCTCGAGTCGCATCAAGGGCCTGCTCGATTCGGTTTTTACGATTCCTATGGTGCTGCCGCCCACGGTCTGCGGCTTTTTGCTCCTCATGCTGTTTGGCCGCTCGACCGGGGCGGGCCAGTGGCTCATCGCGCACGGCATCTCGATTGTCTTTACGTGGCCGGCGGCGGTGATATCTGCCGTGGTGGTGTCGTTTCCCCTGGTCTACCGTACGGCACTCGGTGCCTTCGAGAGCCTCGACACGCAGATGCTCGACGCCGCGCGAACCTTGGGATGGTCCGAACGTCGCATCTTTGCCAAGCTCATGATGCCGCTCGGCTGGCCCTCCATCGCCGCCGGCACGGTGCTCGCCTTTGCCCGCGCGATGGGCGAGTTTGGCTGCACCCTGTTCTTTGCGGGCAACTACGCCGGCATTACGCAGACCATTCCCATCGCCATTTACTTTGAATGGATGGGCGGCAACACGTCGGTGGCCCTCTTTTGGGTCGCCGTCGTGATCATGTTCTGCTTCCTGGTCATCCTGTTCATCAACATGTACACGGCGCATTCGCAAAAGTACCGCGAGCGCGGCCTTTCCCGTGCGGAGCGCAAGCAGGCCAAAGATCTCGCCGGACAGGGCGATTCGCTCGACCCGGCGGGCGGCGATGCCTTGCGTATCGATCGCGAGGCGCTGGCCGAGCTCATGCGCGATGACGCCGTCTCGGAGGGAAGTCGATAGGCCATGTCGCTCGTTCTGGATATCAAAAAGCACTATCCCGGGTTTACACTCGACATGCAGCTTGAGGCCGGCGAGGAGCGTGTGGCGCTGCTGGGCGCCTCGGGCTGCGGCAAGAGCTGTACGTTGCGCTGCATTGCCGGCGTGGAGACGCCCGACGAGGGCAAGATCGTCGTCAACGGTGTGACCTTTTTTGACTCGGCGGCGGGCATCAACCTGTCGCCCCAGGAGCGAAAATGTGCCCTGCTGTTCCAAAACTATCAGCTCTTTCCCAACATGACGGTGGCCGATAACGTATGTGCCGGCGTAAAGGACGCGGGCGACGCCGCGGCGCGCAAAAGGTTGGCGGAGCGCTATCTGGGCATTTTCGGCCTGGCCGATTTTGCCGACCGCTACCCCGCGCGCCTTTCGGGCGGGCAGCAGCAACGCGTGGCGCTCGCCCGCATGGTGGCGGCGCATCCGGGCATCTTTATGTTCGACGAGCCCATGAGCGCGCTTGATTCCTATCTTAAGAGCGCCCTCGAGCAGAACATGCTCGACTTGTTCGATGTCTGCAACCGCACCGTGCTCTACGTGAGCCATGACATTGACGAAGCGTGCCGCCTCTGCCAGCGCATCTGCGTGATGCATAACGGGCATGTGGAGGAGATCGGCTCCGTCGAGGACGTGGTCCGCCGTCCGCAGACGCTGGCGGCGCTGCGCCTGACGGGCTGCAAGAACACAAGCCGCGCACGAAAGATCGGGCCCGAGGAAGTTGAGGCCCTCGACTGGGGCATGACCTTTAACGTGGGTCGCGAGGTTCCCGATAATGTGGTGTACCTGGGCATTCGCGCAAGTTACTTCCATGTGGACAACCGTGCCGAGCGGGGCCGCAACAGCTATGATTTGCACGTGGCCCGAGTGAGCGATTCGCGCTTTGAGCGCCTGGTGCTGCTGGACGTACCGCGCGTCGATGCGCCAACGCGTCTGCAGTGGAAGGTCAACAAGGTGAGCGTACCTGTCGACGGGCTGCCGCAAGCGGGCGAGACGCTGCGCATGCATTTTGATGCGAGCAGGATTCATTTGGTCTGTCGATAGCGCCGGGTAATGCCGTCGGGGATATAAGTCTCGGCGGCTTTGTCTTGCCGTTCGCCGAATGAGGGATGACAAATTCTTATCAATTAAGATAATTATTTATTAAACGACGGCACACGACGCTGTCGTACGAATGTCAACGGTGTTCGCATGGTCGATGACCGTTGATATAGTTGACCTCAACTGGTTAAGGAGGGTGCGCACATGCCGCAGACGACATACATTCGCCGCGTTGCCGCGCGTGCCCTATATATGGCTCGGAGCCGCATATGAGCAGGTATGTTCACGGCTCCGGGAGAGACGACGCACAACTAAATAATCAGCTGCAAAGCAGGTTCCCCAAAATTCCGGGTTTGAGCGCGGCCGGGCAATCGCCGTCCGTCGTGCATCGATACCGCTGTTATCCGTTTTTGGTTCGAGAGGGGAACCGTTATGACTGAAGCGATCGAAGAGGTTAAGCTGCCCAGCACGTTTGAGGAGTTCAACGAGCAGCGCAAGGCGGCGTTTATTCGCGTCAAGGATTATAAGCAGGCGGGCAATCGCCTGGTCGGCTTTTTGTGCAGCTATACGCCGCTCGAGATTACCGATGCCGCGGGGCTGCAAGCGTGGCTCTGTGCGGTACGTCCGACGAGGTGATTCCCGAGGCCGAGAAGGTGCTGCCGGCAAATCTATGTCCGCTCATCAAGTCGACGTACGGCTTTGCCTACTCGCAAAAGTGCCCGTTTACGTACTTTAGCGACATGATCATCGGCGAGACCACCTGTGACGGCAAGAAGAAGATGTACGAGCTGCTGGGGGAGCTCAAGCGCACGCACATTCTGCATCTTCCTCAGGGTCGCGACCGCGCCTACGAGCGTGAAGGCTGGTACGAGGAGTGCCGCCTGCTCAAGGAGGAGCTCGAGGGCTTCTACGGCATCACGATTACCGACGATGACCTGCGCGCTGCCGTCCGTCGTCGCAACCGCTTGCGTGCGGCCCAGCTCGACATGTTTGCGCTGCAGGCCAATCAGCCGGCGGCCATGAGCGGCGTCGACCTGATGAGCACCATGTTTGCCGGTACGTTCAGCTTTGATATCGAGGCCTATACGCAGCAGCTAGAGCAAAAGGTTGCCAAGCTGCGCGAGGCCTATGACGCGGGCGAGCGCCCAGTTGCGGCGGATGCCAAGCGCATTCTGATCACCGGCTGCCCGGTGGGCGGCGTGATCAACAAGATCGGTCGCACCATCGAGTCCAACGGCGGCTTGGTCGTGTGCATGGACGATTGCTCGGGCGAGCGCACGGCGGCCATGATGATCGACCCGGACGCGCCCGACATTCTGCGCGCCATCGCCGACCGCTACCTGGACATCAACTGCTCGGTCATGACGCCCAACGACGGTCGTATGGAAAACACGCTGGCCATGTGCGAGAAGTACCACGTCGATGGTGTAGTGGAGAGCGTGCTGCAGGCTTGTCACACCTTTAACGTGGAGAGTGCACGCATGCAGGAGGCCGTTGAGGGCGCAGGCATTCCGTATATGAAGATCGAGACCGATTACAGCAATGGCGACATGGGCCAGATCGAGACGCGCATCGCCGCCTTCATCGAAACCCTCTAGCTTCCTCAGGTACCGGATCTTGCCCCTCAAACCGTCGCTTGCGTACCCAAAGTACGCTGCGCTCCTCTTTCGGGGCAATCTCCGGCACCTGAGAAACCTAGAGCTAAGGCGCCTGAACGCGCCGCTACCTTTGATGTTTAGATTAGGAGAGAGCCATGATAGGGATCGGGATCGATATTGGATCTACGGCGGCTAAGGCCGCTGTGGTCGATGGGGAGGGTTTGGTGGCGTGGACGTGCGTGCAGCCAACCGGGTTCTCGTCGGTCGATGCGGCCGAGCGTTTGCGTGGCGAGCTTGCCGCGGCTGGCTATGACGTGGCTGCCGACGATGTGCGCGTGGTCGCGACCGGATACGGTCGTGTCGCCGTGCCCTATGCGCACAAGGTTGTGACCGAGATTACCTGCCACGGTACCGGTGCCGTGCGTCTTTTTGGCGACCATGGCACGGTGATTGACGTGGGCGGCCAGGATACCAAGGTCATTACGATCAAGGGCGGCCGCGTGGCAAAGTTCGCCATGAACGACAAGTGCGCCGCCGGTACGGGGCGCTTTTTGGAGATCATGGCCGACCGCCTGGGCATTACCCAGCAGCAGATGTCCGACCTGGCGCGTTCCGGCGAGCCCACCAAGATATCCAGCATGTGCACGGTGTTTGCCGAGAGCGAGGTCATTAGTCTGATCGGCCGCGGCGAGCCGCGCGAGAACATTGCCCGCGGTGTGATCGAGAGCGTCGTGTCGCGTGTGGCGACCATGGCCTCGCAAGCCGCGGGCGCCCCGTACTATCTGACCGGTGGTCTGTGCGAAAACGCCTATGTCGTCGAGCGTCTTGGCGCATTGGTGGGCTCGCCGGTCACCACCTCGCCTCAGGCCCGCTTTGCCGGTGCCATCGGCGCGGCCATTCGCGCACAAGCGCTCAATTAATGCATCCGTTGTAGGCTCGCATTCATGCGTATACTTGGGGGAACTGATTGACCGATGAGAGGAGGTATCGATGGCTGACGATCTCATGAAGCTCACGCAGATGACTGCCGCGAGCGGTTGAGCCGCTAAGTTGGCTCCTGGAGCCCTCGCCCAGGTCCTGGGCGACTTACCCAATGTGCATAACGACAACCTGCTCGTGGGGTTCGATACCTCCGACGATGCGAGCGTCTTCCGCGTTGGCGATAACTTGGGCCTCGTGCAGTCCATCGACTTCTTCCCACCGATGGTCGACGACCCGTTCCTGTTTGGCCAGATCGCCGCGGCAAACTCGCTGTCGGACATATACGCCATGGGCGGACGGCCGAGCCATGCCATGAACCTGCTTTGCATACCCAGTTGCCTGGGCGTTGAGCTTGCCGGCCAGATTCTGGCGGGTGGCGCCGACAAGTGCGTCGAGGCCTGCTGTGCCATCGCGGGCGGCCACACCATCAACGACGACGAGCCCAAGTACGGCCTGTCCGTGAGTGGCTTTGTCGCGCTTGACCGTATGCTCGCCAACAGCGGCGCGCGCGTGGGCGATGTTCTGCTGCTGACCAAGGCGATCGGCTCGGGCATCATCACTACGGCCATTAAGGGCGAGCTCATCGAACAGGACGAGGCCGCAGCCATGTTTGACTCGATGCGGACCCTCAACGAGGCTCCGATTCGTCTGGCCGAGGACCTCGAGCTTCATGGCTGCACCGACATCACGGGCTTTGGCCTGATCGGACATGCGTGCGAGATGGCCGAGGGCTCGGGCGTGCAGATTGAGCTTGTGTCGGGGGTGGTGCCGCTCTTTGACCAGGTGCTCGACATGGCACGCCTTGGCATTATCCCTGCCGGCGCCTACCGCAACCAGGACTTCTTTGGCCCGCGCGTGGCAGTCGACGATGGTCTGGAGCCGGGGATGCTCGACGCGCTGTACGATCCGCAGACCTCGGGCGGCCTGCTTATCGCGGCACCTGCTGCCGATGTGGATGAGCTTGCGCGCCGTCTGCATGCCGAGGGGCGCGTTGCCTCCGTCGTCGGCCGCGTGTGCGAGCCGGTGCCAGGTGGTTCTGCCGTCCTCGTTGTCCGCTAGCCCGCACGTTTATGTAACTGTTTACCGTTCTCTAGAACGGTTCTTTCGAAAGGAAAGGCTATGTCTACCAAGATTGAAGTCAACGCCATGGGCGATGCCTGCCCGCTGCCCGTCGTCAAGACGCTTAAGGCGCTCAAGCAACTCGATGGCGAGGGCGTTGTCGTGACCTCGGTCGATAACGAGACCGCCGTCAAGAACATCTCCAAGATGGCGCAGGAGAAGGGCTGCACGGCCTCGTTCGAGAAGGTTTCTGACGCCGAGTGGCACGTGACCGTGGCGACCTCTGGCGCCGTTGCCGTGGCTGATCCCGAGCAGGATGGCGCTGCCTTCTGTGATGCCAGCGCCGGCAAGGGCAAGCTCGTCATTTCCGTCTACACCGACTGCATGGGCCGCGGCGACGACGAGCTGGGCCACAAGCTCATGAAGGCCTTCATCTTTGCCGTGACGCAGCAGGAGGAGCCGCCCGCGACCAT
The DNA here is from genome assembly GCF_050313455.1 of Collinsella sp. SGI.180. Classification (NCBI taxonomy): domain Bacteria; kingdom Bacillati; phylum Actinomycetota; class Coriobacteriia; order Coriobacteriales; family Coriobacteriaceae; genus Collinsella; species Collinsella sp. SGI.180. The sequence goes on along the minus strand of NZ_JBNPLL010000002.1, from coordinate 127,358 downwards.
GCTGTTCTACAACGGCGGCGCCAAGCTCACCGTCGAGTGCTCTCCGGTGCTCGATGACCTGAAGGGCCTGGCCGAGCAGGGCGTCGAGATTCTCACTTGCGGTACCTGCCTGGACCACTTTGGCATTAAAGACCAGCTTGCGGTGGGCGAGGTCACCAACATGTACGTGATCGTGGAGAAGATGGAGCAGGCCGTGCGCGTCGTGCGCCCGTAGCGTATTGGTTGGAGTTGCCATGAGGGAGAAGCGTCCGGCGCTTGTCATCACGTTTCCCACCACGGCGGCCGCCATGGGGTGCGAGTCCCTGTGCATCGAGCGCGGCCTTCCCGGGCGAACGATTCCTGTGCCCGGGGAGGTCGCTGCCGGCTGCGGTCTGGCGTGGAAGGCGTTGCCTGCCGATGAGGAGCTGCTGCGCGGCGAGCTTGCCGCAGCTGGTGTTCCCACCGAGGGCTTTACGGTGATTGACATGTGGGAGGTCGTGCGATGATCTACCTGGATAACGCGGCGACGACCATGCTCAAGCCGCAGGCGGTCATCGATGCCGTGACGCAGGCGATGTGCTCGCTCGGCAATGCCGGGCGCGGCGCCACGTCGGGTGCGCTCGATGCGGCTCGTACGATTCACGGTTGCCGTGTCAAGCTCGCGCGCTTGCTGGGCTGCCCACGTGCTGACCATGTTTGTTTTACGCCCAACTCCACCGCGGCGCTCAACACCGCCATCTGTGGCGTGGTGCGCCCCGGCGACCGTGTGGTCACGACGGTGCTCGAGCACAACTCGGTGTTACGCCCGCTCAATCGCCTGGCGGCGGAACAGGGTGTGACCGTTGAGCATGCGGGCTGCGACGCGAACGGCGTGCTCGACTACGACGAGCTCGAGCGGTTGGTTACGCCGGACACGCGTGCTGTGGTGGTGACGCACGCCTCCAATGTGACCGGCAACGCGGTCGACATTGCGCGCGTAGCGGCCATGGCCCATGCGGCAGGTGCGCTGGTGATCGTCGATGCCTCGCAGTCTGCCGGCACGGCGCATATCGATATGCACGCCATGGGGCTCGACGTGGTGTGTTTTACCGGTCACAAGGGGCTTATGGGTCCGCAGGGGACCGGCGGCCTGGCCGTTGCGGAAGGCATTGACGTGGCACCGTGGGCCATGGGCGGCACGGGCGTTCACAGCTTCGATGCGCTGCAGCCGCTTGAGTGGCCCACGCGCCTTGAGGCGGGCACGCTCAACGGTCACGGTATCGCGGGCCTTTCTGCCGGCCTCGACTTTATCGAGGCACAAGGCGGGGTCGAGGCGATTGCGGCGCATGAGCGCTTCCTTGCAGAGCGCTTCCTTGCCGGCGTGCGCGAGATTCCGGGGATTAAGCTCTACGGTGCCTTTGACCAGCCCGTGCGCTCGGCGATCGTCTCACTCAACGTGGGTGATATCGACTCTGCCCAGATTTCGGACGCGCTTATGCAGGGGTGGGGGATTGCGACGCGCCCCGGCGCCCATTGCGCCCCGCTCATGCACCGCGCGCTCGGGACTGAGCGTCAGGGTGTCGTTCGTTTCTCGTTTGGGTATTTCAACACGGACGGGGAAGTCGACACCGCGATTGACGCTTTGCGCGATTTGAGCTGCGATTAGACCAACCTTCTGCGCCCTTAGATAAACCGTTTGCGTAACCTTCCCGCATTGTCGCTTATACAGGGTATTGTGAGATGATGGCCCGCACTGGGTCCTCGGTATCTTTGCGAATTGCGGGAAGGTTCTTATGAACAGGATCACTGCTGCCTTCTATAGGTTTTTGGTCGTCTATCTTTCGGTCGCGATGGTCGTGACCTCGATACCCCTTGCGCCCAGCACAGCCTATGCCGATGATGCTGGGGCGGTCGCCGTCGAAAACGAGGCCCAAGAGACCGACTCGGGCTCTGACGCTGATGCCGATGCGGTCGATAACGCGTCGTCTTTGGGCGAGGGCGGCTCATCCACAACTTCCGACCAAACGAATAACGCTCTGGACGAATCGTCCAGCTCGGATACCAGCACTTCCACGTCGAGCCTGGCCCAAGATCTTTCGAGCTCCGCGACCAACTCCGATGCAGCAAAGACCTCGCCTGCAACGGCGGAACCCTCGTCCGATGACAGCGAAGTCGATCCCCTCGTGTATGAGGACCCAACGGTCTATGAGTATGCCAAGCTTATGCCGAACGGCTATGTGTATCCGTGTGATGCTGGCGGAAGCGTTACGGTAGAGATTGATGAAAACGACCCGAATGAGAACTCTGTCGATGGTAAATTGGTGACCAACCTGATTGTTGATTACGGAGTGGATGGGGTCCCCGGATATATTTGTGAGTACTCCTCCAATCTGCGCTCGGTACGTTTTGAGAACAGCTCTATTTCTTCAATTGGATTACACGCCTTTTCTGGCTGCTCGAATCTCGCCGATATCAGCTTTTCCGGTATGACCATTGGGGGCATCGGAACAGAAGCGTTTTCTGGGTGCGGATCGCTTACGAGTCTGAACATTAATGACGTTGCTACCATCGGCTCTATGGACGATGCCGCGTTTGCCTGGAGCGGGCTGCGGTCTACGGGGCTCGACAAGGTCGTTGGTCTCAGTTCGATTCCTGAGAACGCTTATAATGGCTGCAGCGCTCTGACCGATACCGGTCTGGGAGGGAACACATCTATCACATCAATCGGCGTTAATGCGTTCAAAAACTGCTCTCGCCTTGCGACGACGGGGCTCGAGAACAATACGACGATCAAGACGCTTCGCGAAGGCTGTTTCTCCGGGACCAATATGAGCGGCGGGCTGACGCTGCCCCTTTATTCCAAGGTCGAGGAACTGCCGAGCCGTGCGTTCTATGGCTCTAAGCTTGAAACTGTGTACTTTGGATGCGACCATGTGGTGCTCATTAATTCCACCACGTTCCCCAAGCAAAACATGACCGTCATGGTCCCTGCCAAGATGGTTTCGCAATACGCAAGCGGTCGCCCCAACGAGGTTTGGGAGAGTTGCAATGGCAGCCTGCCCGTCCCCGTGGGCAAGATGCTTCAAAAGATTAAGGTCTCGCGTGATCCCGACAAGATGGCCTATCAGCAGGGTGACACCATTTCACTCGAGGGCATGAGCGTCACGTTCCAATATCCTCATTCGACGATGGATAGCGACTACGAAGCGCTCATAAAGGACGAACTCGGCGAATACCTTACGGCGACCCCCTGTGATGGTGATGTCTTCGACGAGTCGATGGACGGAGAACCTATACAGCTCGTGTACGACGATGGCCACACGCGCCTTGTCGCGTACAGCAAGGGCAACCTGCAGCAGGCGGCCTACGAGTATGCCAAGTTCATGCCGAACTACTACCTGTATCCGTGCGACGCAAACGGAAATCTTACGGTAGAAATCGATGAAAACAACCCGCGCGAGAACTCCGTCGACGGTCGAATGGTAACGAATTTGATTGTCGATTACGGGGTTGATGAAGTCGACGCACAGCTCTGCGCCGACTCTACCAATCTGTGCTCAGTGCGCTTTGAGAACAGTTCCATTTCCAAAATCGGACTGCACGCCTTCTATAACTGCCCGAATCTCACCGATATCAGCCTTTCCGGCATGACCATCGGTACCATCGGGAAAGAGGCATTCTATGGCTGCAAGTCGCTTACGAGTTTGAACATCAACGAGGTTGCCGCCATTGGCTCTATGGGCGACGCCGCGTTTGCCGAGAGTGGGCTGGTGTCCACGGGGCTCGACAAGGTTGTCGGCCTCACATCGATTCCCGACAGAGCCTACGAAGGCTGCAGAGCTCTGACCGATACCGGCCTGGACAAGAATACCTCCATTACATCGATTGGCGTTTGCGCGTTTAGGTTCTGCTCGAACCTTGCTACCACGGGGCTCGAGAGCAACACAACGGTCGAAACGCTTGGTCACACCTGCTTCTACGGCACCGACTTGAGCGGCGGGCTGACACTGCCATATAACTCCAAGATCGAGGAGTTGCCGAAAAAGGCGTTTGGCAGCACCAATCTCGAGACCGTGTTCTTTGGGTGCAACAATGCGGTGCTCATTAACACCGACACGTTCCCCAAATACAACATGACCGTCATGGTCCCCGCCAAGATGATTCCGAAGTATGCTAACGGGCATCCCAAAGCTGTTTGGGAGAGGTGCAACGGCTGCCTGCCCGTCCCGGTGGGCAAGGTGCTCGAGAACGTTGAGATTTCATGCGACCCCAACAACATGACCTATGAGACGGGGGAGACCATTTCGCTCGAGGGCATGAACGTCGAGCTCGATTACCCGCATTCGGTATCGATTTGGGACTACGAGGCCCTCATACAGGAAGAGCTCGGCGAGTACCTTACGGCCACCCCCTGCGATGGTGATGTCTTCGATGAGTCGATGGACGGACAGCCCGTAAAGCTCGTGTATGACGACGGCTATTCGCATTTCGAAACCCAAACCAAGGGCACGCTACAGCTTAAGAAACCCACGCCGACATCGTTCCAGATTTCCTATGCCCAAACGATTGATAAGGGCGAACACAAGCTGATGGATGGCGTTGAGCTTCCCGATGTTTCCGGCACGATGACGATCGACGCAGGTGCCGAAGTCGCGCTCGATGCCGGTACTTTGGGGATGCTCAACGACAACATCACGTTTAAGGGCTGGTATGACACCGAGTCCGGCAAGTACATCTCCAAGGAGCCGGTCTACACGTTTACGCCAGATAAGGACCTGTCCCTGGAGGCTCGCTTTAAGCTCAAGGACTATGCGGTGTACGTCAACGATGCGCAGGCGACCGACTCGTCGCAGGACTTTGCGCACCTGAGTGTTACCGCTCAAAACTGCTATCGCAATGCCGGCGAGACGGTTGAGGTTTCCGCTGTCACGGATAACGCGCTGTTCCTGGGCTGGTATCTGGGCGAGGGCGATGATGCGTACGCCGTGAGCGATCAGCTTGACTTTACCTATACGGTGGACAAGGCGGACGCGATTGTGTCCGAGGACAAGACTGACGCTAGAATCGAGATCACTCCGCGCTACTGCGCTCCGCAGGCGAGCGTTGTGCTGGGTGTGGACGGGGTCGATGAGAACGGGCAGCCGCTCGGACAGTTCCTCTCTACCGGTCTGTACGGTATCGGGTCGCGCGTAACGGTCGTGGCGGTGCCAATGCCTGGCTATGTGTTTGACTACGCGACCGATGCCCTCGGCAACGTTGTCTTTACCGGCGACGATGGTCCGTCCTACACGTTTGTGCTCGAGGGAGATGTGCAGTACACCGCGCATTTCCGCGCTGCGACTGACCCCGACGAGTCACTCGCAGCGCTTAAGGCTGCGCTCATCGCCGCGATTACGGCTGCGGCCGTCCTCGCTACCATGTATGGGCTGGGCGAGATCGTCGACCCCATCGCGGCCGATGCGGTGATCGAGATCGGTATGGCCGACAACATTGAGGATGTTGCCGCCGTCGGCACGAAGGTGCTCAAGGAGATTAAGGACATCATCGACGACCACAAGAAGCCCAAGCCTCATGGCGACCATAAGATCGAAATAATTGCCACCGCGCAGCCCGAGGTGGGCGGCGTCGTTACCGGAGGCGGTATCCACTATGAGGGGACGGTCGCCACGCTGGAGGCTGTCGCCAATCCCGGCTATCGCTTCGTGTGTTGGAAAGAGAACGGTGTCGAGGTCTCGACATCACCTCTCAAGACGATGACGATCACGGACCTGACGCCCGAGGTCGTAAAAATGACGGCCGTTTTCGAGAAAAAAGTTGAGATTACGGCGGTTGCCGAAGCCGATGGCATTCAGGCCGATTTTTCGACAGGCTGCACCGCAAGCCCCGTAAAGCAGAGCATTACGCGTGGCGATCAGGCTATGGTCACCGCGAGCGAGGGTCCCGACTATGCCTTTGTGGGATGGTTTGAGGACGGCATCGAGGTCTCGCCCGAGCGTACGTATATCTTCAAGGCCGAGGTCGACCGCCATCTGGTTGCACGCTTCCGCAAGGCGGATAAGACAATCCTGGTGAATACCGATCCCTTCGATAGCGCCGAGGTGCTGTGCGATGGCGTGCCGGTCGTGGATGGCAAGGTTCGCGCGAAGGATGGGGACATTCTTACGTTTACGATGCGGCCCAAGGTGCGCCCCGACAATCCGGAAAAAACGTACCGGTTTGTAGAGTGGCGAGAAACCGATGCGCAGGGCATCACGATTGCCAACAAGCAGGAAGTTTGCGAATACCGCGTTAACGGGAATGCCCGGATCGAGGCTGTAATGGACGGCAGGGATGCGCATACCGTGCGTGCCGAGGCCGACCCGCTCGAGGGCGGCACCGTTACGCTGAAGCGCGGCGAGACTGCCGGCATGGTGCTCGAGGTTCCCGAAGGTGAGCGCGTGACCGCGGAGGCCACCCCATCCGAGGGCTATATCTTTGACGGTTGGTATCTGAGCAATGGTGGCTCGGATACTACGTCGACGCTGGTTTCGAGCGAGCGTTCCTATACCTTTGAACCAATTACCGACTGTGTGATCCAGGCGAAGTTTACGCGTGCCTGCAAGGTAGACGTGGTCGTTGAGCCGGCCGCGGCCATGGCGGGCAAATATATGGTGCACGGTGAGGGCTACTGCATGAAGGGCGAGCCTGCCACGCTGAGCATTGAGCTCACGGCGGAGGCGAGCAAACAATTTACCTTTAAGGGTTGGTACGACGCCAAGACGGACCTGCTTTTGGGCACCGACCCCAGCTACCTCGAGTTCTATCCCGAGGACGTGGAATGCACCGTGCGCGCGGTGTTTGAGGAAAATACCTATACCGTAACGGCGAAGGCCAAGAAGACCTTTGTGGAGCGCGGTACGGTTGAGATTGAGGGGCACCCGGGGCATCTTCGGTTACCTGCGGATATGGCGACACGGTGATGTTCAAGGCAAAGGCCAATGACGGCTACCGCTTTGACCATTGGAAGGATGACTCCGGTAAGGAGTACGACACCGCCGAGCTGGTCGTTAAGGTTACCAAGAGTGATACCTATACCGCGATCTTTACCAATTCAAAGCCCGAGGTCATGGTCACGGCCGATTCATGGCTTGGCGGCACCGTGACGTGCAATGGGACCGTGGTGAAGCCTACGACCGATACGTTCAAATTAGGGGAGACCCTTCATCTGACGGCCAAGGCCCATCCTGGCTTTTTGTTCTGGGGTTGGTACGTCAATGGTCGCCTGAAGAGCCTTAAGCACGAGACCTCGTTGGTTGCAAAGGCTCGCGGTAAAACCGGGCACTGCGTTATTACCGCGGCCTTTGTGCCTATCGATACCGTCTGCGTGCCCCTCGCCGATCCTGCGGAGGGTGGCACCGTCAAGGCGAGCCGCGTCCTTGCCGACCGCGGCGCTGAGGTTGCTCTTAAGGCGACGCCCAATCCCGGTTACGTCTTTACTGGTTGGTATACGGCCGACGGCGCGTTTGAGTCTGCCGATGCGGAGTTTACCTGCCACCAGGAGCGCAGCCACGTGCACGTCGCTCGCTTTATGGCAAAAAGCTATGAAGTCGACGCCACGACGGTAGTCGATTCCGGCACCGGTTCGCTGGTCGAATCGAGCGTCGCCGGCTGGGTCGAGGGCACAGGTACCGTTGAGGCGGGGCATGCCGCCACGCTGACTGCGCATGCGCTTTCGGGCTATGCGTTTGAATATTGGGCCGATGCCTCGGGCGCCGTGGTAAGCCGCGACACCACCTATCACGTAGTGCCGACGTCTGACACGACGCTCCAGGCCGTGTTCTCGGCAAAGCAATGTACGGTGGACGTCTCGTGCGAGGAGAGTATGGGCACGGTCGAGGGCGCGGGGACGTATGCCGCCGGACAGGTCGCAACCGTGCGTGCGGTCGCCGCCGAGGATACGGCTTTTGTGGGCTGGCTCCGTAACGGCACGTGCGTGAGCTCCAAGAAAACCTATCGATTTACCGTGCGTGAGGATACGTCGCTCTATGCCCTCTTTGCGTCGGGTTCGTATGTCGTGCATACCGTTGCTTCGCCTGGCGAGGGCGGAGCCGTGAGCGGCTTTGGTGGCTATGAGGCCGGCGACCGCGCAACGCTTCGTGCGACTGCAAACACCGGGTATTCGTTTGCGGGTTGGACGGACGACAAGGGCGGGACAGTCAGCGAGAACACCGACTATACCGTTAAGGTCACGGACGACGCTACCTACACGGCGACCTTTGCGCCTAAGTCCTATCAGGTCGTTTTGAGCGCGAGTGACGATAGCGTTAGCACTCTGAGCGGCGAGGGCTCCTATCAATTCGGTGATACGGTCGAACTCAACGCTACACCTATGGGTACCAAGCGATTTGCCGGTTGGTATGTCTTGGATGCCGAGGGCAACAAGTCGCTGCTGAGCTGCGACGCCCATTGCTGGGTTAAGCTCGACAAGGATATGGTCGAGGGGCTCGAGGACGATACGTTGGAGCTCCAGGCCGTGTTTGCCGATCCGTACGAGGTGACCGTTACGGGCGAGGTCGTGGTAAAGGACAAAGCTTCGAACAGGGGCTGCCGCGTTACGGGCAGCGGTAGCTTTGCCGTGGGCAATCATGTGGAGCTGACTGCTGTTGCCGGTATGGGCTATCGCTTTGTCGGCTGGAGCACCGATAAGGAGGGCACCTCGATTGTCGAGACCGCGACGACCCTCGATGTGACCGCCATGCAAGACATAACGTACTACGCACAGTTCGAATCCGATGGACAGGTGACCATTACCGTCACCGGCTCGTCCATCTTCCGCGGTACGGCCCTTCTGGTTGACGGCATTCCTGCCGGTAGCAGGTCGTACGACAGGGGCGACATGTTTATGGCGATCGCGATCCCGTGGAAGAAGTACCACTTCTCGCATTGGGTCGACGATGCGGGTGTCACGGTGAGCTACAGCGCATTCTATATCGGTACCGCAAAGGAGAATAGGCAGCTTACGGCCGTGTTCTATGAGACGGGTTGCGATGTCCAGGTCGCTACGTATCCCAAGGGCGCGGGCTTTAGCATGGTTGCGCTTGGTACCGGCGGCTCCTACCACTCCGCGGCGATTATGTTTACCGTGCCGCACGAGGGTTGGAAGTTTAAATGCTGGGTCGACGAGAACGGCATGCCTGTGGGCGCCACTCCGGTGATCAACCGCGTAGTGTTTGGCAACCGTACTTTTACGGCCGTTTATGAGCGGGCGTCGATGACGGTTACGGCGGTGGATTCGCGTCAGGGCGGACACGTCGATGGTTCCTCCGAGGACGAATCTCTGGGCTATGCCGTGACCAACGAAGTCGAGAACGGTGAGTCCGCGACCCTGACTGCCGTTCCCGATGCGGGCTATGTGTTTGATGGGTGGTATGCACGCAATGATGATGGGTCGTTGGGCGATGAGCCGCTGAGCACGGATGCTACCTGGACGTTTGTCCCCGAGGACAACATGACCGTTGAGGCGCGCTTTGCGGAGGCGCCTAAGTACAAGGTGACGGCCCGAGCGGTCAACGGATCGGTTGATCCGGAGTCTGCTTTGGTCGCTACGGATGGCAAGGCGACGCTTTCGGCGACGCCCGATGAGGGCTGCTACCTGACGCGCGTGACTGTTGCCGAAGAAGCGGGTGATGAAGGTTCGGCTGGCAATGCCTATGACCTTGATATTTCTGACTATAAGGGTGGGGCGTACGAGGTCACACTGAGTGGCGTGAGTGCTCCGCAAAAGGTCACGTTTGAATTCGCGAAGGCTGCGGCTCCGGAGGTGCTCGCTCAGCCGCAGGATGCGAGTGCTTACGAGGGCGATCCGGTTGAGCTTTCGGTCACCGCCGAGGCGGGGCGCAATGTTCGCGCCCATGCGGACGTGTCTTCTGGATCCGCTGCAGACGTTACGCTGAGCTACCAGTGGTATCGCGTGCCCGTCGATGGTGGCAAGGTAGAGCCGCTAAAGGGCCAGACGGGGGAGACTCTTTCAATCGCCCAGCTCGACAGTGACAGCGAGGGCGAGTACTTCTGCCGCATTGCGCAGAACTACCTGGGCACGGTGACAAAGACGGACACCGAACATGCGAAGGTATCCATCGTGCCCCGAGAAGCACTTGTGTTTAACGGGCGTGTGCTGCCGGTGTCGACCGCTCACGATGAGTACCGTGCAGAGATTACCGGCGCTACGGGCGGCAAGGCACCGTATGCGTACAACTTGGATGATGTTGAGGTTCCTGAGGGCATGCAGCTGACGCTGGCAGATGACGGATCGGGCGCCTTGTTGCTCTCGGGCGTGACTGCGGCTACGGGTGTTTGTCGCTTTAAGATTTCGTGCACCGATGACCTGGGCGACAAGTGCGATGCACACTTCGCGCTGCTCGTGAAGGCGAAGAAAGCCCCGCTTGCATTTGAGGGCCAGACCTTTACCTACAACGCGACGGCGCAGGCCCCGAAGCTTTCGGGCGTGCCCGAGGGTTGCGAGAACGATGTCAACCTGATCTATGTCGGCACGGGTGACACACATTACTCGTCGGATCAGGCGCCGGTGGATGCCGGCACGTATCGTGCGGTGGTGACGCTCGACGCCAAGGGATATGTCGGTAATGCCACCTGTGACTTCACGATCGAGAAGGCCCCGGTCGATATTTCGATCGAGACGTCTGATGTGACATACGATGGCGCACGACACGGTGCGGCGGTTGCGGTTGCCGGCCTTGATGCGTCTGCCTATTCCGTTACCTATCGCGGTATAGATGGAACGTCCTATGGTCCGACGGCGCTGGAGCCGTGCGACAGTGGCAACTACCGCGTCACGGTTACGGTGACTGACCCCAACTATCAGGGTAAAAAGTCCGCCGAGTTCTCGATTGCAAAGGCAAGCCAGGTCATTACGGGAACGACGAGCTATTCGGGTGTTTACGGTGGAGACCCCATTGTGTTTAACAACGTTGCCCAGACTCCCGTGAGCTTTGAGCTGGTTGATTCCGATGACGATGCGAGCTCGGTTTCGATTAAGGGGCGTTGTGCGACGGTGAAGGCCGCCGGTACGGCGCGTGTTGTCGCCCATGCCGCTGCCTCGCGTAACTATCTTGCTGCCGAAGACGTTGAACTGACGGTTGCTGTTGCGCCGGCTCAGCTGCTGGTGAAGGTCGACGATGCCGAGCGCTTTGAGGGTCAGAAGAACCCCGAGTTTACCTCCAGCTTGGTGAGTCGTTGCGACACGTCGGACGTAAAGGTTACGTACTTCTGCTCGGCGAATGAGAAATCGCCGGCGGGTGAATACCAGATCGACGCGGCGGTCGCCGATCCGAACTTCGATGTCGCGGTCGACCCCGGCGCGCTGACGGTCAAGAAGAAGCCCGAGCACTACAAGGTGACGGCGAAGGCAGTCAACGGTTCGGTCGACAATGCTTCGGTTTCGGTTGTTGAGGGCGGGGACGCGATCCTCTCGGCGACGCCCGACGAGGACTGCTACCTCGAGCGCGTGACGGTCGCGCAGGCAGGCTCGGATGCGACTGTTGACCTCGACATTTCTGATTACAAGGGCGGGGCGTACGAGGTCACGCTGAGCGATGTCACCGCATCGCAGGAGGTCACGTTCGAGTTTGTGAAGGCGGACGCTCCGCATGTGGTCGCGCAGCCGCAGGATGCGAGTGCCCACGAGGACGATGCTGTTGTGCTCTCGGTTGCTGCCGAGGCGGGCAAGGGCGTCCTCGACCACGCGTCCTCGTCCACGGGTTCTGCTGCCGAGATTGAGCTTTCCTATCAGTGGTTCCACATGGTGGGCGGCGAGGCTGTGGCGCTTGAGGGCGAGACGGAGGAGACGCTCCTCATCGAGGGCCTCGATGAGGATTGCGCCGGCGAGTATTCCTGCCGCGTCACTCAGCGATATCTTCGTACCGAGACACAGGTGGACAGCGATCGCGCCGTCGTTTCCGTTGTGCCCCGGGATGCCCTCGTGTTCAACGGCGGTCTGCTGCCGGTCGCACGTGCGCATAACACGTATCGCGCGACGATTTTGGGTGCCGCGGGTGGCGAAGCCCCGTATGAGTACACGTGGGACGACGCTAAGCTCCCAGACGGATTTAAGCTCATCCGCACGGCGGGCGGTCTGACGCTCTCGGGCACCTCGTCCAAGGCCGGAGTGTCTACCTTTGACGTCATGTGCAAGGATGCTCATGGCAAGACCGCGACCGCGCACTTCGTTCTGGTCGTTCAGGCGAAGCGGGTCGAGCTCGCATTTGCAGGCGGCGACTTCGTCTATAGTGGTGACGCCCAGGCGCCCGAGGTCACGGGGGTTCCCAAGGCCTGCGAAGGCGACTTGAGGGTCAGGTATTACGGGACGGGCGGCACACACTATTCGTCGAGTGAGGCCCCGACCGATGCGGGCACGTATCGCGCCGTTGCCACGCTGCGAAGCAACGGGTATATCGGCGCCGCCTCGCGCAACTTCAAGATTGCGCCGGCGAAGCTTAAGGTAAAGGTCGACGATGCTGAACGCTTCGAGGGAGAGGCGAACCCCGCGTTTACCTCGAGCCTAAAGAGCTCGGCCAATACCTCGGGCGTGAAGGTCGAGTACTCCTGCGTCGCCGATGAGAGTTCCCCGGCGGGCGAGTACCAGATCGAGGCGACGGTCACCGACCCGAACTTCGATGTCATGGTTGAGCCCGGTACGCTGACGGTGAAGAAGAAGCAGGAGCCTGTCGACCCGGACCCGGTGGTTCCCGATCCGGGCAAGCCCGACCCGGACCAGCCGGACAAGCCCGAGCCTGACCAGCCTGACCAGCCGGACCCGGGCAAGCCTGAGCCCGATAAACCGGAGCCTGATCAGCCGGACAAGCCGGACCCGGAAAACCCGGATAAGCCCGAGCCTGACAACCCGAGTAAGCCGGAGCCGGAAAAGCCCGGAACGCCCGATTCCGACCAGCCGGATTCAAAGGATCCGACAAAACCCGGTAGCTCGGATGACTCCGCAGTCGATAAGGCAAAGGCATCGGGCGCGGAAAACTCCGGTAAGAAGGAGTCTTCCAAGTCGAGTGCTCAGCAGCTCGCCGATACGGGCGATCGCACGCCGTTGGCTGTCGCTGTGGCCGCGGGTGCTGTTGCGCTTGTCGCACTGGGGCTCGAGCTGCTGCGTCGCCGTCGCTCTGACGCGTAGCGGATCTAAAGAGGCAACCAGATTGATGCTTTGCATCATCTGACCTGCTCAAACGTTTATACTTGCGGGACGGGTCTTTTGCCCGTCCCGTTTTTGTTTCGACCCGAAAGGTGGTCCCATGGCCTCATCCGCCCCGCGCGGCCTGCGCTCCGACCATGTCGTTACCGTCGGCATCGCCCTGTTCTCGATGCTCTTTGGCGCCGGCAACCTCATTATTCCGCCGCTGTTGGCGCTGCAGGCAGGCTCTGCCACGCCGCTCGCCATGCTCGGCTTTCTCATCGCCGCCATCGGCCTGCCCGTCATGGGCTTTATCGCCGTGGCGCTTGCCGGAACGGCGCGCGAGCTGGCCGGGCGTGTGCATCCTAAGTTTGGCGAATTCTTCGTTGCGGCGGTGTATCTAGCCATCGGCCCGTGCCTGGCTATTCCGCGCACGAGCTCCACGGCCTTCGAGATGCTGGTGCCGCTGCTGCCGGAGGGCGTCTCGCTCGGCACGGCACGTCTGGTGTTTGCCATCGGGTTCTTCGTCGTCGCGTTTGTGCTCACGCTGCGTCCGGGCGTTATCACGCGCGTGCTCGGTCGCATTACGGGCCCCGCGCTCATTGCGCTCATCGTGCTGGTCGTGGGTGCCGCCGTGGTCTCGCCGTTGGGTCCCGCTGCCGCGCCGCAGGCTCCCTACGATGCGGGCGCCGCCGTGCAGGGCTTTCTGACCGGCTACCAGACCATGGACCTGCTTGCGTCGCTCGCCTTTGGCATTATCATCGCCGAGACCATCCACGAGCTGGGCGTGACCGATGACAAGCGCGTGGCCTTCGAGATTTCACGTTCCGGTGTGATCGCCGGCGTGCTCATGGCCATCATCTACTGCGGCCTGGCGCTTGCCGGAATGCAGCTCGGCACGGTTATACCCGACGCTACCAACGGTGCCGCCATCCTTGCCCGCTCTGCCTCCATGCACTTTGGTCTTGCCGGCACGGTCGTGGTCTTTGCGATCTTTTTCCTCGCCTGCATGAACGTGTGCATCGGCCTCATCAGCTGCTGCTCGCGCTACTTCTGCGAGACGTATGTGGTCGAAGGGGGAGCGGAGGCTTCCGAGGAGGCTATGCGCCGCCCCTTCGCGGTTCTCGCCTTTGTGTTCGCGGCGTTTTCGTGCGTGCTCTCCAACGTGGGCCTCGACGCGATCCTCATGTTCTCGGTGCCTATGCTCAACGCCTTGTATCCCGTTGCCATCGTGCTGGTGCTTATGGGCCTGGTGCACGGCTTTTGCGACGCTCATCCGCAGGTGTGGGTCTGGGTCGGCGGCGTCGTCGCGGTGCAGAGCGTGATCACCTCGGTCCGCGACGCGTTTTTTGCGGGCGCGTGGCTGCCATTCGATGCGCTGCCGCTGGCGGATATTGGAGCCGCGTGGGCGCCGGCCGCCGTTGTGGCGTTTGTGATTGGCCTGCTCCATAGCCAGTTTGTCACACATTCGAGGAGCTAGGGTATCGTCGCTTGCACAGGAGGGAAGTCTCCCCTATAATTTCCTTCGCTTTGGGACACGCAAGGTTTAGACCTTAGCTGCTCAACACCTTCGGGACGTGGCGCAGTTTGGTAGCGCGCCTGCTTTGGGAGCAGGATGTCGCAGGTTCAAATCCTGTCGTCCCGACCATATCTTGCGGGCGTAGTTCAATGGTAGAACCCCAGCCTTCCAAGCTGATGACGCGGGTTCGATTCCCGTCGCCCGCTCCATAGGATAGTTTTAACGGCTTTGGCTCTATTTGGTGCCAGAGCCGTTTTCATAAGCGTGCCGGGCGACGGGAATCGAACCCGGCAGGGTGCGAAGCTGAGAAAATGCGTGAGCATTTTCCAGCGCAGCACGCAAGGGCCAATGGCCCGCAGCGAAACAAGGGTTTGCGAAGCAAACCCTTGGACTTCCCGTCGCCCGCTCTATAAGATTGATGAATGGCTCTGCTTCCTTTTGGAAGCAGAGCATTTTCATATACATGCCGGAGACCCCACATCCCCTCCTAAGTTGCGGTGAAATACGGACTGTTTTCCGGCTTTTATGGCCCATGTAGTCCGTATTTCACCGCAACTTGCACCTGAGCTTCAGGTTGAGATTGCTCGGCCAGGAAACGCCGGCTATTATCTGGCAGATTATGGTTGGCACGTGCCGTCGCTACTCGAGGCCTGCGATGCACTGCTCGACGAGCGCGGTTTTCGCGGGTCGGCCAAGGCCGGCATCTCGGTGTTTGACGACGACTTTGGCCTGCATGCTCAGCAGGTGGCACCATCCGCCTGCTCGACAAACGCGACGTAGCCCGTAAGTCGATGTTCACCACGCATTCGCTCCCTTTGTCGATTCTGATCGAAGAAATCGAGCAATCGTGCGATGATATCTTCTTCATAGGGATTCAGCCGGGCGACACGGAGTTCTACAACCCCATGTTCCCGGAAGTCTTTGACGCCGTTGACGCCGTGTACGACGCCGTGGCCGCTAACGACTTTTCCCACTTTGTCCGCTTGGGACAGGAGTTGTAGCAGCGCTTGTCCCTGGTGATTAGGAAAGAAGTGATTGACATGGCAGATTCCAAGGTGGAGTACCCTGCCCCCGATTGCCTGGCGCCCGCCGCGATCGAGGCCAAGACCGAGGCTGCCGGCGTGACCAAGGCTAACCTGCCGGTCGATAAGGCCTTTCTGTTGGCAATGTTCGCCGGTGCGTTTATCGCCTTCGGCGGTCTGTTCTTTACGGTGTTTTTGAGCGACAGCACGCTGGGCTGGGGTGCCCAGCGCGTCGTGGGCGGCCTGTGCTTTTGCCTGGGCCTGGTGCTGGTGCTGGTGTGTGGCGCCGAGTTGTTCACCGGTAATTCGCTTATGGTCTGCGCGCTCAAGAGCAAAAAGATCACCCTGGTCCAGATGCTCAAGGCTTGGGTCGTCGTGTGGCTTGGCAACTTTGCCGGTGCCCTGTTCATCGTCTTTTTGGTGTACATGGCCGGCGTTTACAAGCTCAACGGCGAGGCGGTCGCCAATTCCATGGTGAGTGTCGCCGCCGGCAAGGTGACGATCGACTGGCTGACGATCTTCTTCCGCGGCATCCTGTGTAACATCTTTGTGTGCCTGGCCGTGTGGATCGGTACCGCCGGCAAGACCGTGGTCGATAAGGTCGTGGGCATTCTGCTGCCCATCGCCGCCTTTGTGGCCTGCGGTTTTGAGCACTGCGTTGCCAATATGTACTTTTTGCCCATGGGTGCCGTGATGCACGCGTGCGGCTATGGTGCCGACGTCGCCGGCGCCGATGCGCTCAACGCCGCGGGCATTGCGTTTAACCTGTCCGCCGCCACGCTGGGCAACATCGTGGGCGGTGCGGTTCTGGTCGCGATCGGCTACTGGTTTATCTACGCCAAGAAGTCTGAGGCGTAGGGTACCGTCTGTTTGACGTTGGACCTCCCGCGGGGTGTCGCCGTGCGAGGATAATAGCGATTGATTGATTCAGCCGATCGAATCGGCCGATAGTTTGACGTTCGAACGATTGATTCACCTTTGGTTTTGAAAGGCCGCACATGAGCGATAGCCAGAACATGTCCGATGAGGTTCGCGCCCGCCTGCGCGCCATTCCCTCCGTCAACGAGCTGCTCGCCGAGTGGCCGGTAGTGAAGGCGGCGGGGGAGACCTGCGACGCGGTGGTGCATGCCGCCGTCACGGCCGAGCTCGACGAGGAACGCGCCGCCATTCGCGCCGGTGCCGCCCCGCGCTCTAAGCGCGACCTGGCCTCGGCGATCGAGTGGCGTGCGCACCGCTCCGCGCTGCCGAGCCTGCGCCCTGCCGTCAACGCCACGGGCGTGGTCATCCATACCAACTTGGGCCGCGCCCCGCTCGCGGAGTCGGCGGCAAAGGCCGTGGCCGAGGTTGCGCGCGGGTACAGTACGCTCGAGTACAGCGTGGACACCTGTTCGCGCGGGTCGCGCAAGGAACACGCCGCGCAGCTGATCCGCTCGCTCACCGGTGCCGAGGACGCGCTTGTGGTCAACAACAACGCCGCCGCGGTGCTGCTGGTGCTGGCGACCCATGCCGCAGGCAAGGAGGTCGTCGTTAGCCGCGGCGAGCTTGTCGAGATCGGCGGCAGCTTTCGCATCCCCGATGTCATGGCGTCTTCGGGCGCCAAGCTCGTCGAGGTCGGCGCCACCAACCGCACGCACCTAGCAGATTATGAGCAAGCCATCACGCCCGATACGGCCATGATTCTCAAGGTCCATCCTTCCAACTATCGCATCGAGGGCTTTCACGAGGAAGTGAACTCTCGGGAGCTTGCGGCGCTTGCTCACAAGCATGGCCTGCTGTTCTATGAGGACCAGGGTTCGGGCGCGCTCCTGCCCGATGACATCCTGGAGCGCGGTGGCGAGGAACCCACGCCGGCTTCGGTCGCGGCGGGGCTCGATATCGTGTCGTGTTCGGGCGATAAGCTGCTGGGCGCGGCGCAGGCGGGTATCATCATGGGCCGTCGCGATCTGGTCCAGGCCTGCGGCGCACATCCACTCATGCGCGCTCTGCGTCCGGGCAAGTTGGCGCTTACGGCGCTCGAGGCCACGCTGCGTATCTACATGGACGGCGCCGATGTTGCCCATCGCGATATCCCGGTGCTCAGCATGCTTACGCTGCCGCAGGCCCATTTGGAGCGACGTGCCCGCAAGCTGCGCGATCGTATGGTCGCCGGGCTCGATAAGGCCGGTTGCCCGTGCGCCGTTCAGGTGGAGATCGTCGAGCAATCGTCGACCCCCGGTGGCGGCTCGCTGCCTACCATGGAGCTGCCCACGATGTGCGTTGCCGTGCGTCTTGTTGACGCGCGCCTGACGGTCGATGCGCTCAAGCGCTCGCTTGTCCAGGACTTCGACACGCCGGTCGTCACGCGAACCTCGCACGATCGCTTTTTGTTTGACGTCCGTACGCTCGTGGGCGACCGCGATATCGAGACGGCGGCGTCGACGCTTGCCGCATGCGTTGAGAAGGCGCTTGCTCGATGAGTGAGGTCCAGGCGCTGGTGGAGTGTCCCGTTATCGTTGGCACGGCGGGCCACGTCGACCACGGTAAGTCGGCATTGATCGAGGCACTGACCGGCAAGAATCCCGACCGTCTGGAGGTTGAGCGTCGTCGAGGTATGACCGTTGAGCTTGGCTTTGGCGAGCTGGCGCTGCCGAGTGGCAAGATTGTCGGCCTGGTCGACGTGCCTGGCCATGCCCACTACCTGCGCGCCATGGTGCAGGGCGCCACGGGTATCGACGTGGCCGTGCTGGTGGTTTCGGCCGTCGAGGGCGTGATGCCGCAGACCCGCGAGCACGCGCATGTGCTGGAGCTGCTGGGCGTTACGCATATGGTGGTCGCGCTGACGATGTGCGACCTGGCCGATGCCGAGATGACCGAGCTTGCCGAGCTCGATGTCGATGACTTTTTGTCGGGTACCGTGTTTGCGGGCGCGCCGATTGTGCCCGTGTCGTCCAAGACGGGCGAGGGGATCGACGGGCTGCTTGCGGTGCTCGACGAGCAGGTAAGTGCCTGCTGGAATGCTTGCCGCGACCGTTCCGATCGGAGCGATGCCTCGTCTCGCCTGCCGATTGACCGCTGCTTTACGATCAAGGGTGTCGGCACCGTCGTTACGGGAACGCTGCACGATGCGCCGGTTGCGGTGGGCGACGAGCTGATGGCTTTGCCGTCGCGTACGGTCTGTCGTGTGCGCGGGATTCAGGTGCATGGCGATACGCCGCGCGCGCTGCCTGGGCAACGCGTGGCGCTCAACCTGGTCGGTGACGGTGTCGCGGCGCTTGACCGTGGTGAGATGCTGGGCGTGGAGGGTCGCTTTGGTCAGACGTTGAGCTTTATGATGACGTTTACCTACCTGGGCCGCGAGGGCGCCAAGCCGCGCGTGCTCGAGTCGGGCGCGCGCGTGCACGTGATGGCCGGCACGGCCGAGGTCGTCGGCCGCGTTATGCTTTTGGAGGGCGAGGCCCCCATGGCGGTGGGCGAGACCCGTACCGTGCAGGTGCGCCTGGAGGAGCCATTGCCGCTGCGCGCCGGAGACCATGCCGTGGTGCTGTCGTATTCGCCCGTTATGCTCATCGGCGGCGGGCGTGTGCTGCTTTCGCGCTGCCGTCGCTCGCGCGAGCTTTCGGCCGGCGAGCGTGCGCTGTTTGCGGCGCTTGAAGCCGGCGATGCCGTTGCTGGCGTAGACGCGTGGCTGGCGCTGCAAGCGCTGCCGGTTGCGGCGGCTGATGTTGCCGAGGCGCTCGATCTTGTTGCCGGTGAGGTCGATGCCGCACTGGGCGAGTTGGTGGCGCGAGGTGTTGTTTGCGAGCTTGCCGGCTCGGGCGGCACGTTGTATGCGAATGGCGCCGTGCTCGATGCCGCCATGGACGTGCTGGCGGCGACCCTGTCTGCCATGCACGCGGCGGCTCCCTGGGAGACGGGTTTTACGCCCGGCGCCGTTGCCCATGCTGCGTGGCCTGCCGCCGATGAAGGCGTTGCCGCGGCTCTGATTGCCGAGGGCTGCTCGCGTGGCGTGTGCGCCGCCGAGGGCGCCGAGATATTCGACCCGCACTCCGTTGCCGCCGCGGCGCGTGTGGTGCGCGAGGCGTGTGAGCGCATTGTGGCGCTGCTCGACGGGGCCGGCCTCGATGCGCCGACGCTGCCCGAGGTGGGTGAGCGACTGCAGCTCGACCGCGACACCATGACGCGCGCCCTGCGCGAGCTTTCGCTCAACCGCTCGATCGTTAAGGTCGAGCGCGACGTTGCCCTGTCTGCCATCTCGGAAGCCCATGCGCGCGAGCTTGTCGCCGCTGCCATTGAGGCAGCCGGCGGCGCTGCCACCACGAGTGTGCTGCGCGAGGCGCTGGGCGTGTCGCGCAAACGTGCCATCAGCATCTTGGAGCACCTGGATGCCGTGCGCTTTACGGTGCTCGACAAGGAAGCCGGCGGCCTGAGGTCCCTACGCTAGACTGGCTGCTCGGTTTGGTAAAATACCGCCGCACTTGGGAACGGATGGGCTCCGGTGGGCTCCGCGGTCCTCAAAACCGTTGCGAGGCGTGCAAAACGTCTTGGATGTGTTCGATTCACATACGTTCCCGCCACACGCCACCAGCGCTTTTGTGCTCGCGGTCTTGCTGCGTGCCGCAAAGGCGCTGTTTTGTTTTTGTGCGGGTCGGCCGTGTCGTCTGTCTTGCCGCCGGTGTGCCCGGGCGCATCATGTGTCCCCAATGTGGTGGTTTGGAACATGTGGACGAAACAGCTTCGAAACACGCGATTTGTACGTCGGGTGCTCAAAAACGCTTCTACCTGCATCGTAATCAAAACGAAACATCTGCTCGTCGGCTTATGCGAAACTTTGCTGCAACAGTGCGATATTATCCATACACGATAAAGTTCGCGGCGCATGGGGTGCCGTGACCGACATTTTCGTTTCCCATCATTGGAGGAAGCATGAGCTACACGCAGAAAGTTCTCGAAGAGCTCAAGGCCCGCTATCCCGAGCAGCCTGAGTTCATCCAGGCCGCGACCGAGATCCTCGGCACCATCCAGCCGGCGCTCGACGCCCACCCCGAGTACGAGGAGGCCGCCCTGCTGGAGCGCCTCGTCGAGCCCGAGCGCATCGTTATGTTCCGTGTTCCCTGGGTCGACGATCAGGGCAAGGTTCAGGTCAACCGCGGTTACCGCGTCGAGTTCAACTCTGCCATTGGACCCTACAAGGGCGGCCTGCGCTTTAACCCGACGGTCACCCTGGGTATGCTCAAGTTCCTGGGTCTGGAGCAGATCCTCAAGAACAGCCTGACCACCCTTCCCATGGGCGGCGGCAAGGGCGGCTCCGACTTTGACCCCAAGGGCAAGTCCAACAACGAGATCATGCACTTCTGCCAGTCCTTCATGACCGAGCTCTATCGCCACATTGGCCCCAACACCGACGTTCCCGCCGGCGACCTGGGCGTTGGCGGCCGCGAGGTTGCCTACATGTTCGGTCAGTACAAGCGCCTGACCAACGAGTGGACCGGCGTCCTTACCGGCAAGGGCCTCTCCTTTGGCGGCTCGCTCGCCCGTACCGAGGCCACCGGTTACGGTCTGGTCTACTTTGTGGACGAGTACCTCAAGAGCCGCGGCGACTCCTTCGAGGGCAAGAACGTTGTCGTTCACGGCTCCGGTAACGTCGCTATCTACGCGGTCCAGAAGGTCGCCCAGCTCGGCGGCAAGGTGCTCGCCTGCTCCGATACCCACGGCTGGGTCGAGGATCCCGACGGCATCGACTACACCGTGCTCGAGCACGTCTACAACAAGAAGCGCTCCGGCCACGACAAGGGCGTTACGCTCGCCATGTATGTTGACGAGAAGCCCAACGCCGTGTGGCACGAGGGCGACGGCCGCGGCGTGTGGCAGCTGCCCTGCGACATCGCGCTGCCCTGCGCTCGCGAGAACACGCTGCTGCTCGAGGACGCCCAGGCGCTCGTCGCCAACGGCTGCAAGGTGGTCGGCGAGGGCGCGAACATGCCCACGACCATCGAGGCCACGACTTACTTCCAGGAGAACGGCGTCGCCTTTATGCCCGGTAAGGCTGCCAACGCCGGCGGCGTGCTCGTGTCCGGCCTGGAGATGAGCCAGAACGCCGAGCACCTGTCCTGGACCTTCGAGGAGGTCGACGGCAAGCTCGAGCAGCTCATGCGCGGCATGTTCCACAACGTGGACGACACCGCCAAGGAGTACGGCCAGGAGGGCAACTTTGTCATGGGCGCCAACATCGCCGGCTTCCTGAAGGTCGCCGACGCCATGCTCGCCCAGGGCGTCTGCTAAATCTTCGCTCGACATAGCATGTGATGAGGCTCCCAGCCATCCGGCTGGGAGCCTTTTTCTATGGTGGCGAGGGCTGTGCGCCCTCGTTTGGTACACTTAGAGGTACTGGACAAGTGAAGAGATGGGGGAGAACGTACTCAAGTTCGGTACCTACGTTCGCGTTGGAAACGCGGCCGAAGCCTATGAGCTCTTACAGAAGAACCGCAACAACAAGATTGTGGGTGGCGGCATCTGGATGCGCCTGGGTTCGCGTCGCGTGGCGACGGCGATTGACCTTTCGGCCTGCGGACTCGATCAGATCGAGGAGACCGAGACCGAGTTTCGCATCGGTGCCATGTGCACCCTGCGCCAGCTCGAGCGCCATGCCGAGCTCAACGCGCTTGTCAACCATGTCTTTGAGTTCGCCGTCCACGATATCGTGGGCGTGCAGCTGCGCAACACCGCCACGGTGGGCGGCAGCATCTACGGTCGCTTTGGTTTCTCGGACGTGCTCTCGGCCTTTTTGGCGCTCGATTCGTACGTTGAGCTGACGGGTGCCGGCCGCGTGCCGCTCGCCGAGTTCGTGGATATGGGTTACGTGCGCGACGTGATCGAGCACGTGGTGGTCGTTAAGCACGATTACCGCGCAAGCTACGAGGCCGTGCGCAAGGCCGCGACCGACTTCCCCTCCTTAAACGTCACCGCTGCCTGGTGGGACAACAGCTGGCATGTCACCGTGGGCGCACGCCCGCTGCGCGCGACCCCGCTGCAGGGCGAGGCGTGCGGCCTGGTGAGCGAGCAGCCTCCCGAGGACGAGCTGCGCGCCCTGGCCACGTCCGTACGCGCACTGAGCTACGGCACCAACCTGTGGGGCTCGGCCGACTATCGCCGTTGCATCTCGGCGCCGCTGGCGATTCAGGCCGTGTGCCGCGCCGCCGGCATCGAGCTTTCGGCCTCGCTTGCCCGCGAGCTCGAGGGCGTGCAAGTGCCTAAGTTTGCCACGGACGAGTATTCCTGCCGCCGCGTGCCCGGCGTCGATTCTAGCGAGGTGCGCTAATGGCTGCCAAACTCATCGATCTTTCCTTTACGCTCAACGGCCGCAAGGTCAAGGTTCAGATTGCCCCCGACACCATGCTCTTTGCGCTGCTGCGCGAGCAGGGCTGCGCGTCGGTGCGCTGCGCCTGCGAGACTACTAACTGCGGTCTGTGCACGGTGTGGCTCGACGGCGACCCGGTGCTGAGCTGCTCGGTTCCCGCTGCGCGCGTCGAGGGCCGCTCCGTCACCACGCTCGAGGGCCTCAAGGCCGAGTCCGAGGCGCTCGCCCACGCAATGGCTGCCGAAGGCGCCGAGCAGTGCGGTTTTTGCGCCCCCGGCCTCATCATGAACGTGCTGGCGCTTGCCCGCGCCGCCAAGGAGGACCCGAGCCTCGTCGCCACGCGCGAGGAGCTCTCGCGCCAGCTCGCCGGCAACCTCTGCCGCTGCAGCGGCTACGAGAGCCAGCTGCGCGCCATCGTCCGCTTCCTTAACGAGTCCGGCGTGCAGGTGGGCTTTGAGATGCCCGAGCTTCCGGTCAACGACACCAGCTGCGATGGCGTCTCGTACAAGCAGATCACCCATAAGCAGCCCAAGAAGGACTCGAAGGCCCTGCTCGAGGGGCGTCCCGTCTACACAGGAGACCTGGTGCCCGCCGGCGCCCTTATCGTCAAGCTCAAGCGCAGCCCGTATGCCCGTGCCAAGATCCGCTCCATCGATACGTCGCGCGCCCTGAAGGTGCCCGGCGTCGTGGGCGTCTACACCTACGAGGATGTGCCCAAGCGCCGCTTTACCATCGCCGGCCAGAGCTATCCGCAGCCGAGCCCCTACGACCGCCTGATCCTCGAGAACCTGGTGCGCTACCAAAACGAGGAGGTGGCGATCGTCGCCGCCGAGACCGAGGAGGCCGCCGACAAGGCACTCAAGCTCATCAAGGTCGACTACGAGGTGCTCGAGCCCCTGCTCGACTTTACCCAGGCGCTCGATAACGACATCGTGGTCCACCCCGAGGGCGACGTGACCTTTATGTTCCCGCAGGGCGGCGACGTTGCTCGCAACCTGGTGTGCAGCGGTACCAGCGATTTTGGCGACCTGGACGAGGCCTTCGCCCAGAGCGACATCGTCTTTGAGCGCACTTACACCAGCCAGGCCACGCAGACCGCGCCCATGGAGACCTTCCGTGCCTTCGCGACGACCGACGCGTTCGGCCGCATCTCGGTGACCACCTCCACGCAGGTGCCCTTTCATGTGCGCCGCATGGTCGCGCAGTCGCTCGACATTCCGCAGTCGCAGGTGCAGGTTATTAAGCCGCGCATCGGCGGCGGCTTTGGCTCCAAGCAGACGGGCTGCTGCGAGATCTTCGTGGCGTTCGTGACGCAGCAGACTGGCCGTCCGAGCTATTGCTGCTACACCCGCGAGGAGACCATCACTGCGGGCAACTCGCGTCACCAGATGCAGATGACCGTTAAACTGGGCGCCATGAACGACGGCACCATCACGGCCATCGACCTGCACACGTTGTCCAACGCCGGCGCGTATGGCGAACATGCCACCACGACGATCGGCCTCTCGGGTCACAAGAGCCTGCCCATCTACAACCACGTGAAGGCGAGCCGCTTTAGGTGGGACGCCGTCTACACCAACACCAACCGTGGCGGTGCGTATCGCGGCTACGGCGCCACCCAGGGCCAGTTTGCCGTGGAGAGCGCCGTCAACGAGCTCGCCGACATGCTGCACATGGATCCCGCCGACCTGCGTCTTAAGAACATCGTGCGCGAGGGCGAGATTATGCCGCAGTACTACAACGAGAAGCTCAACGCCTGCGCGCTCGACCGCTGCCTGCTGCGTGCGATGGACATGATCGGCTGGCGCGACAAGCCGCTGGCCGTGGACCTGGGCGACCGCGTGCGTGCTCTGGGCTGCGCGCTCACCATGCAGGGCTCGGGCATCTCCAACGTGGATATCGGCGGCATCGACATGCGCCTGGAGGAGGACGGCTTCATTACCATCGGCACCGGCGCCACCGATAACGGCATGGGTGTCGACACGATCCTGGCGCAGATTGCGGCCGAGGAGCTGGGCGTGGAGAGCTCGCTTATCGTGGTGCGCGGCGTGGACACCGACGTCTCGCCGTTCGATGCCGGCTCGTACGCGAGCTCGGGCACGTACGTGACGGGCCTGGCAGCCAAAAATGCCGCGACCGAGCTGCGCGAGAAGATCTGCGCCAAGGCCGCCCAGATGTGGGACGTGGACGCCGCCGACGTGGTCTTTGATGGCCAGTACGTGCGTCTGTCTGACGAGCGCGCCGCTCGCGAGTGCGGCCGCTACCTCACGCTGCGCGACTTTGCCAACCTGTGCGTCAAGAACATCGCGGGCGGCGACGCGCTCACCTCGCATGCTTCTGCCTGCCTGCCCGTTTCGCCTCCGCCGTTTATGGCCGGCATTGCCGAGGTCGAGGTCGACAAGGCCACCGGCAAGGTGACTGTGGTGGACTATGCGGCGGCTGTGGACTGCGGCACCGTGATCAACGAGGCGCTCGCGCGCGTCCAGGCCGAGGGCGGCATTGCCCAGGGCATCGGTCACGCGCTCTACGAGATTGTCGAGCACGACGAACGCGGCCGCCTGCGCACCGGTAACTTTATGAGCTACAAGCTGCCCACGCGCCTGGATATCGGCAGCATTCGTGTGGCCTTTGAGCCGAGCTACGAGCCGACGGGCCCGTTTGGCGCCAAGTCGATCGGCGAGGTCGTCATCAACACACCGCTCGCCGCCGTTGCCTCGGCCGTGGCGCACGCCACCGGCCACCAGGTTCGCTCGCTGCCGATCACGCCCGAGAAGGCCCTGCTGGGGGAGTAGGCGAGGCGCGGCAGCCGCCGCTCTTTGGCAAGCCCGAGGAAACTGCAGCCCACTTTTCAACCGAATTGTGGGCTGCGGGAGATAGCCGATGGGGGTAGCTAATTTGGGACGGGGCTTTTTTAGCTACCCCCACAAGCGGGGTAGCTAAAAAAGCCCCGTCCCAAATTAGCTACCCTGTTCCGCTGTAACTCGTGGTGAGGTCGTGGGCCTAAAAAGGTGTGCGTGCGCTTGCCGTTCGTATCTGCTATCATTCCTAGTCTGTGCGCTCATGCGGGCGTGGCGGAATTGGTAGACGCGCCAGATTTAGGTTCTGGTGGGATTCCCGTGAAGGTTCGAGTCCTTTCGCCCGCACCAACGCACCTGCGTCGGCCTCGGCCGTCGCGACACTTTGTTGCATAAAGGTACCAGCACCTCAGATAAGCTGGGCAGTATGAGGAGGAACGTGTTGAACATCACCGCTTCTGACGTCAAGGACGCCAAGCTCACCGCTACGGTCACCATCCCGGCCGCCGACGTCGACGCCGCGATCAAGAAGGCCTACAAGGACACCGCCAAGAAGTACCGCTTCCCGGGCTTCCGTGCCGGCAAGGCTCCCCGTCCGGTCATCGACGCTGCTCTTGGCGCCGAGGCCACCCTCGCCCAGGCCACCAACGATCTGATCGCCGCCAACGAGCCCGCCGTCCTCAACGAGCTGGACATCGTCCCCACTAAGAACGGTGACTACAAGGAGCTCGACCTCGCCAAGGATCACGAGGACTACACCTACACCGTCGAGTTCTCTCTGCGTCCTGCCGCCGAGCTCTCCTCCTACGACGCCGTCGAGATCGAGATGCCTCCCGCGGAGGTCACCGAGTCCGAGATCAACAAGCAGGTCGAGATGCTCCTCAACTACCGTGCCACCTTCGAGGACGTCGAGGATCGTGCCGTCGAGGCCGAGGACTACGTTACCGTCGACCTCAAGGCCGTCGAGAACGCCGACAACTTCGCTGCCGAGGGCCGCATGCTCATCGCCGGTAGCGACAGCAACCCCAAGGAGTTCAACGAGGCTCTGATCGGTGCTAACGTCGACGACGTCAAGACCGTCACCTGGACCGACGAGGTCGAGGATGGCGAGGAGGCCGAGACCCACACCGTCGAGGTCACCGTCAAGGGCATCAAGGTCCGCAACACCCCCGAGCTCACCGACGAGCTTGTCAAGTCCGACTTTGGCTTCGACAGCATCGACGCTATGCGCGACGCCATCAAGCTCGAGATCGAGCAGGACAAGGCTTCCCGCCTTCCGGCCGAGAAGGAGAACCGTTGCGTCGCCGCTCTCGCCGAGCGTCTGCAGCTCGAGGAGATGGACGCCGACTACGAGCAGTCTGTCTTTGAGGAGCTTGGCCAGAACTTCCTGTCCAACCTCGCTGCCCGCGGCATGACGCTGGACACCTGGCTGCCCGCTTCCGGCCTGACCATGGAGCAGTTCATCGGCGACCTGCACAAGCAGGCCAACGATGTTGCCCGCGAGTCCCTGGCGCTCGACGCTCTCGCCCGTGAGCTCAAGATCGAGGTCACCGAGGACGACGTCAACGCCGAGTTCGAGAAGGCTGGCGTCAAGGACGTCGAGGCTTCCAAGGCCGAGTTCATCGCCGATGGACGCATGCCTGCCGTCCGCGAGTCCATCCGTCGCTCCAAGGCCGTCGACCACCTGGTCGAGAACGCCAAGGTGACCGAGGTCGACGAGACCGCCAAGGACGCCGAGTAATTCTCGCCACCTTTCCCGCGAGCGCATGCAGGCGCCCGTGATGGGGTAAAGTTATAAACCGGTTATTCGGTTGCTTCGTACGGTGCCAGCCAATGCATAGCATGCGGGCACCGTACGTTTATCTAGAACCAATTTGGTCCGCAAGAGAGAAATGGAGATGCGTATGATCGCTAAGTTCGATTCCGCCCTCGTGCCATACGTTATCGAGCAGACGCCGCGCGGCGAGCGCAGCTACGATATCTATTCGCGCCTGCTCAACGACCGCATCATCTTCTTGGGCGAGGAGATCAACTCCGTCAGCGCCAACCTGGTCGTTGCCCAGCTGCTGCATCTTGAGAGCCAGGATGCCGAGAAGGATATCTCGCTCTACATCAATTCGCCCGGTGGCGAGGTCTACTCGGGCCTGGCGATTCTGGACACTATGAACTTTATCAAGCCGCAGGTCTCCACCATTTGCGTCGGTATGGCTGCGTCTATGGCCGCCGTGCTGCTTTCGGCCGGCGCCAAGGGCAAGCGCTTCTGCCTGCCGCACTCCAAGGTCATGATTCACCAGCCCAGTGGCGGTGCCCAGGGTCAGCAGACCGAGATCGAGATCGTGGCCGAGGAGATCAAGAAGACCCGTCGCGAGCTCAACCAGATCTTGTCCGACGCCTCGGGCCAGCCGATCGAGAAGGTCCAGGCCGATACCGAGCGCGACAACTACCTGACCGCTGCCGAGGCGCTTGACTACGGCCTGATCGACCGTATCGTCACCTCGCGCGATCTTGCCGCGAAGGACGCCTATGATGGCCGGTAACATGCAGGACAACTTTGACGAGAACGGCAACCCCATCCGCTGCTCCTTCTGCGGAAAAGAGCAGGGTCAGGTGCGCCGCCTTGTAAAGGGCCCTACCAACATCTTTATCTGCGACGAGTGCGTTGCCGCCTGCTCCGAGATCTTGGAGGAGTCGCTGGCTTCGGACTTTATGGATGCCGCCTGCAACGGCAAGCTGCCGGGCTTCCTCAACGACCACGGTCAGGCTGCCGGGCAGCCTGCCATGGATCCCGAGCCCGAGGGCTTTGAGCTCGAGGACGACGTGCGTCAGGTCATCACGCACGTGCCGACCCCGCACGAGATCTATGACGAGCTTTCGGCCTATGTCATGGGTCAGGAAGACGCCAAGCGCGCCATGTCGGTTGCCGTGTACAACCACTACCGTCGCGTGATCGAGGGCGGCGCCGCGCTTTCGGCCTTTGACGAGGCCTCGGGTGCGGGTTCGCGGCTCGACGACGATATGGACGAGGTGGAGCTCGCCAAGTCCAACATCTTGCTGCTCGGTCCCACCGGTACCGGTAAGACCTTGCTCGCCCAGACGCTCGCGCGCATCCTCGAGGTGCCGTTTGCCATCGCCGACGCCACCGCACTCACCGAGGCCGGTTACGTGGGCGAGGACGTGGAGAACATCCTGCTCAAGCTCATCAATGCTGCCGATGGCGATATCGAGCGTGCGCAGGTCGGCATCATCTACGTGGACGAGATCGACAAGATCGCCCGCAAGGCCGAGAACCTCTCCATCACCCGCGACGTTTCGGGCGAGGGCGTTCAGCAGGCGCTGCTTAAGATCCTTGAGGGCACGGTGGCAAGCGTTCCGCCCACCGGCGGCCGCAAGCACCCCCAGCAGGAGCTGCTGCAGATCGACACGACCAATATCTTGTTTATCTGCGGCGGTGCCTTTGTGGGTCTGGACAAGATTATCGCCGATCGCGTGGGCAACAAGGGCGTGGGCTTTAACTCCGAGATCGCCGGCCCCACCTCGGTCGACGAGAACGACCTGCTGCGTCAGGTGCTCCCGCAGGACCTCAACGCCTTTGGTATGATCCCCGAGTTTGTGGGACGTACGCCCGTCGTCACCCAGACACAGGCGCTCGACGAGGACGACCTGGTGTCGATCCTGACCGAGCCAAAGAACGCCGTTGTGCGTCAGTACCGCAAGATGTTCCAGCTCGAGGACGTTGAACTTGAGTTTGAGGACGCCGCCCTGCACGAGATTGCCCGCATGGCGCTTGCCCGCAAGACCGGCGCCCGCGGCCTGCGCTCCATCTGCGAGGACGTGCTGCAGCAGACGATGTTCGACCTGCCGAGCGAGGAAGGAGTCGCCAAGGTCATCGTGACCGAAGCCTCCGTAAAGGGCACCGAACAGCCCCAGCGCATCTACGGGTAAACCTGCCAAAAAGGGACAGGTTTATTTTGGCAGGTTTTATCAGGGAGAATGACGTTTGCCCATATAAAACCGACCAAAATAAACCTGTCCCTAAATGGTAGGTTTCGCAAATGTGAATTTGAATAGCCTCCGACCACCCGCGGTCGGAGGCTATTTTATATATACGCAATAACCCCAACTACCTGTGTTATTCTGTGTGTTTGTTTAAGCCTCAGCGAAGTCGTATCAGACTGAAGTAATCGATACCTAAGGGGAGGAATGCAGACCCTGGCGGGCCTACATTCCTCCCCGGTGGGACGGGAGAGATATATGGAAGAGATGCCCAAAAACTACGATCCGTCGACCAACGAGCCGGCGATCCTGCAGAAGTGGCTCGACGGCGGCTACTACAAGCGCCGTGAGGGCGTGGGCGACTGCACTGTCACCATTCCGCCTCCCAACGTGACCGGCAAGCTCCACATGGGTCACGCCACCGACGACTCCATCCAGGATGCCATCATCCGCATGGCCCGCATGCGCGGCAGGTCCACCCGCTGGGTGCTCGGTACCGACCACGCCGGCATCGCCACGCAGACCAAGGTCGACAAGAAGCTCAAGAGCGAGGGCATCAGCCGCCTGGAGATCGGCCGCGATAAGTTTGTCGACGCCTGCTGGGATTGGACCCACGAGTACGGCGGCATCATCGTCGAGCAGATCAAGCGTATGGGCTGCTCCGTCGACTTTGATAACGAGCGCTTTACCATGGACGAGGACTACGCCCAGGCCGTGCGCAAGGTGTTCTGCGACTGGTACCACGACGGCCTGATCTACCGCGGCAAGCGCATCGTCAACTGGTGCCCCAACTGCACCACCGCCATCTCGGACGACGAGGCCGAGTACAAGGACGAGAAGGGTCACCTGTGGCACCTGCGCTACCCGCTGACCGAGCCGGTCAACGGCCAGGACTACATCGTCGTCGCCACTACGCGCCCCGAGACCATGCTCGGCGACACGGGCGTGGCTGTCTCCCCGAAGGACCCCGAGAAGGCCGCCTTTGTGGGTAAGACCGTCAAGCTCCCCATCGTCGACCGTGAGATCCCCATCTTTGAGGATTGGCATGTCGACGCCAACTTTGGCTCCGGCTTTGTCAAGGTCACCCCGGCCCACGACCCCAACGACTACGCCATGGGTCAGGCCCACGACTTGCCGCAGATCAACATCTTTGACGAGCATGCGGTGGTCGTCGAGGGCTACGGCGAGTTTATCGGCATGACCCGCGAGGAGTGCCGCGAGGCCGTCATCAAGTGGTTTGAGGAGCACGACCTGCTCGATCACGTCGAGGATCACGATCACTCCGTCATGCACTGCTACCGTTGCGACTCCGCACTGGAGCCGTGGCTGTCCGAGCAATGGTTTGTGGCCGTCGACAAGCTCAAGGGGCCGGCGCTCGATGCCGTCAACTCCGGCAAGGTGACCTTCCACCCCGCGCGTTGGACGCAGACCTATACCACCTGGATGGAGAACCTCAAGGACTGGTGCATCAGCCGCCAGCTGTGGTGGGGCCACCGTATTCCCGTGTTCTACTGCGAGGACTGCGGCTGGGAGGATGCCCTTACCGAGGACACCGACGTGTGCCCTAAGTGCGGCGGTCGCCACGTGCATCAGGACGAGAACGTGCTGGACACCTGGTTCAGCTCGCAGCTGTGGACTTTCGCCACGCAGGGCTGGCCCCAAAAGCCGGAGCTGCTCGAGGGACATCACCCCACGACGGCACTCGTCACCGCGCGCGACATCATCGCGCTGTGGGTCGCCCGCATGGTCATGAGCTCGCTGTACTTCCTGGACGAGGTGCCGTTTAAGGACGTCGTCATCTACCCGACGATTCTTGCCAAGGACGGCAGCCGCATGTCCAAGTCCAAGGGCAACGGCGTTGACCCCATGGACCTCATTGGCATGTACGGTGCCGACGCCATGCGCTTCAACCTGCTGACGCTCTGCACCAACAACCAGGATGTCAAGTTTGACGCGAACATCGATAAGAAGACCAAGAAGCTTATCGACAGCCCGCGTACCGAGCAGGCCAAGTCGTTTGTGACCAAGATTTGGAACGCCAGCCGCTTCCTGCTTATGAACATGGAGGGCTACACGCCCGGCGAGCCTGTCGTGGAGACGCCGGCCGACGCCTGGATGTTCAGCCGTCTGGCCAAGGCCGTCAAGATGGTCACCGAGGGCATCGAGAACTACACCTTTGGCGACATGGCCCGCGGCGTTCAGCAGTTCTTCTGGAACGAGGTCTGCGACTGGTACGTCGAAGTCACCAAGGCGCGCCTGAAGGGCGAGGGCCGTCTCCAGGCGCAGCGAAACCTGATCTTTGTGCTCGATACCTCTATTCGCCTGATGCACCCGCTCATGCCGTTTGTCACCGAGGAGATCTGGGACAACATGCCGGCGAGCGTGCTCGACCTGGACGCCGAGGGCAACGTGGACCGCGCCGAGGCGCTCATGATCGCCAAGTGGCCCGAGCCTGCCGACTATGTCAAGTATGTCGACGAGGACGCTGAGCGCGCGTTTGAGCTGTGTCGCACCGTCGTTTCTGCCGCCCGCGCCACGCGTTCGCGTTATCGCTTGAGCCCCAAGGCCGAGCTCGACGTGGTCGTGCGTGCCGGTGCCGAGGACATCGAGAAGCTCGAGAGCCTGCGCTCGACCATCGAGCCGCTGGCCAATACCGCCTCGCTGGTCATGGGTACCGATGTTGAGAAGCCGGCCGCGAGCATCGCCGTGGTCGACAGCGGCGTCGAGGTCTTTGTGGTGCTCGAGGGCAAGGTTGACCTTTCGGCCGAGAAGGCACGTCTGGAGAAGGAGATTGCCGCGGCCCAGAAGGAGCTCGCCGGCTGCGAGAAGACGCTCGCCAACGAGGGCTTTGTGGCCAAGGCCGCGCCCGCGGTGGTCCAGAAGAAGAGGGACCGTGCAGCTGAGCTCAAGGAGATCCTGGAGGCGCTGACTGCTCAGGTTGCTGACTTCTCGTAGGCGTTACTGGGGGACGCGGTTTGGGGCATTGCTCGCTACTGCGGACAGTCCTGCTCGCACGAAGGCCACATTAAGTGGCCTTCGGCTCGTGCGGAACTTGTATCGAGCAAAGCCCCAAACCGCTCCCAGGTCGTTTACGTGGTTGTTTGCAACTGGTGGGTTAGGCCACTTGGCTGTGGCCTTGATTCTGCTGCAAAGCGGTGTTTGGCTGATATTTTGAATGGGAAGGGCTCGTTGTTGATTCGGGCCTCTTTTTATGTTGAGGGGACTTTGGGTTATGGCTAAGCGTTCTGGGTCGTATGTCGTTCCTTTCTCGTTTGATTTGCTTTCGTTTAGTGAGGCTGTGGGGCTTGCTGCCGATACGGGGCGGATTTCTGGGGATGCTGGTCCTCTGCTCGAGACAGTTGTCGATATGCTCGATGAGCTGGGGCGGCCGGACGAGTACTTTGATTGCATTCAGGTTGCCGGTACCAATGGCAAGACTTCGACGGCGCGTTTTTCGGCTGCTATCCTTCGCGGCGAGGGGCTCAAGGCTGCGCTTTATACGTCGCCGCAGCTTGTTCGCTATCCCGAGCGCATGGAGGTCGATGGGCACGTCGTGAGCGATGAGGCGTTTGCCCGTGGCGTTTCTGCTGCTGTTGAGGCGGGGCATCGAGTGAATGCGCGCCGCGTGGTGGCGGGGGAGCGTGCCTATACCATCACGCCGTTTGACCTGCTGACGGCCGCCGCGCTTGTGGTGTTTGCCGAGGCTCGCGTGGATGTTGCCGTGCTCGAGGTCGGCATGGGCGGTCGCTGGGACGCCACGAGCGCGACCGATCCCGTTGCCGTTGCCATCACGGGCATCGGACTCGACCACACGCGCATTCTGGGCGATACGCTCGAGGCCATTGCGGGGGAGAAGGCCGCCGTCATTAAGCCCGGACGCCTGGTTGTGCTGGGCGAGGGCACGCATGAGCCGAGCGTTCAGCGCGTTATGGATGCCCGTTGTCGCGAGTGTGGTGTGGTGCCGCTGGTGGTGAGCCACGCCACGACCAAGGTGCCGGCGCATGTGGGCGATACGGTTGAGTTTAGCTGTACCACGCCGCGTGCGATTTATACGTCGAGCATGGTTAAGCCGGCGTATCAGCCGCAGAATGCCGCGTGCGCGATTATGCTCTGCGAGGGGTATCTGGGTCGCGAGCTCGACCACGAGGCGCTTGATGCTTCGCTTATGGGCTGCCCTACGCCGGGCCGTTTTGATGTGTTGGGAACCGACCCGCTCAAGCTGATCGACGCCTGCCATAACCCCCAGAGCTGCGAGAACTTTGTGAGCGCCTTGGACGAGATCGATCCGCGCGTAGAGAATCGCCCCACGTTGCTGTGCGCCGCGCTGGCAGACAAGGACGTGGCGGGTATCGTCGACGTGCTGATCCCGGCCTTCCCGCGCGTGGTCGTCACACAGACCGATTCCGATCGCGCCCTGCCGGCGGAGGAGCTTGCTGCCCTGGTGGACTCCGATAAGCTCGCAGGCGTGTACCCCAGCGTGTCCGAGGCCCTCGCAGCCTTTGAGGCCGCAGGCGAGCCCTTCGTAGCAGCAGGTACCATCACCCTGACCGGCGAAGTTGCCGGTCTGCTCCGCTAGATCCCTTCCGCAGGGTAGCTAGTTTGCCTGCTCGCCACGAAATGGGCCTATCTACTACGTTTGACCGGCTACCCTCAACCATGCCGAGAATCGCAAAATCAAAACCGCAGGTAGAAGGCTTGCCAATTTTCAAAAAATACCCGCATGGTCGCCCCATGCGGGTTAAACGTAGTAGATAGGCCCATTTCGTGGCGGCATTCATGTGATGCGGCAAAGGGGCTGTCCCTTTGCCGCATTGCCTAGTCTAGGCGGACAGGATCGTGGGGGTAGGCGTTGAGGATCTCGACGCCGCTCTCGGTGACCAGGGCAAGGTCCTCGATGCGGACGCCGGTGCGGCCGGGGAGGTAGATGCCCGGCTCGATGGAAAACGTCATGCCCGGCTCCACGACCTGCTCGTTGACGAGCGAGACGTCGCCCGGCTCGTGGTCTTGCAGGCCGATCGAGTGTCCCAGACGGTGCGTAAAGTACTTGCCATAACCCGCGTCCTCAATCACGTCGCGCGCGGCACGGTCCAGGTCGCACATGCGCACGCCCGGGGCGATGAGCGCCTCGGCGGCCTCGTTGGCGCGGCGCACGATGTCGTAGATGCGTGCCGTCTCCTCGTCCGGCTCGCCCCAAAAGAACGTGCGCGTCATGTCCGAGCAATAGTTGCGGCGACGCCCGCCAATGTCGAACAGTACCACGTCGCCACGCTTGAGTACCGTATCGTCTGGCTCGTGGTGCGGGTCGCCGGCGTTGGCGCCAAAGCTCACGATGGGCGGAAAGCTAAAGCCCTCGCAATCGTGCTTGCGATACAGGCCAAGCATCTGGTCGGCGATCTCGCGCTCTGTCACGCCTTCGTGGACGAGCTCGATCGCGTCGGCCATCACGGCGTCGTTAGCGGCCGAGGACACGCGCATAAGCTCCTGCTCGGCGGCGTCTTTGTAGGTTCGCGCGGCGGTCACGGCAAAATCGCCTAGGAAGAATTCGCACGCGGCATGGCGTTCCATAAGGGGCATCAAGAAGCCGGAGCGCATGACGGTGTCGATGCCGAGCGGTTTGGTCGGATCAACCTCGCGAGCGATGGCGTCGGCCACGACGTCGGTATCGGTGTGGTACGCGACGCGGGCATTGTCATACTCGGGCAGCTGATGCAGCGCGTTGACCAAGATCACGGGCTCGCTACCGCGTGCGAGCAGTACGCCGCAAAAACGCTCGAACATATCGGCATAAAAGCCGGTCAGGTAATAAATCGACCACGGGTCGTTTACGAGCAGCTGCGCGCCGGGGTGCTGAGCCTCGAGCGCATCGAGCACGCGTGCCACGCGCTGGTCATCGACATGTGCCATACATCGTCCTTTCGTTAGGTTGCCACCATGGTATCCCCAATGCCAGGGTAGTCAATTTGGGACGGGGCTCTTTTAGCTGCGTCAAACATGCGAGCTGATAGGTAAAAGTAGTCAATATGGTCCCGTCCCAAATGGGCTGGTTTCAAAACTATGGCGGATTACGGGGCTGGACCTGTATTACTTGACCATGGGAAAAATAGCGAAATTAAAACCGCAGGTAGAAGGCTTATCAAAAATCGAAAATTGCCGGTATGGGTGGGGATCTCCGAATCAGCCCCGTAATCCGGCATAGTTTTGAAATGGCACTAAAGTAGGCACAAGCTAAATACCGATCCCAAGGCAAGTTGCGGTGGAATAGTTCCTTGATGCCGGGGTTTTGGCGGAAATCGTGAATTATTTCACCGCAATTGAGGAGGGGCGGGGCGGATGCGGGGTAGCTAAAAGAGCACCGTCCCAAACGAGCTGCTTAGGCCGGGTCGATGTCCATGCTGGCGATGAGGTCGGTACCGGTGTCTAGGAGGTTGGGGAGGACTACATCGCCCATGCGGATGGGGACTTTGACCACTAGGCCGCGGATGAGGTCCATGGTCTGGGCATGGAGTTCGAGCGGGATGGCTTCGGCCGTGCGAATGGGCAGCAGCGCCTCGTCGCCGCCTGATACCGCCACGGTGGTAGTGAGGACGCGCATGGGGCAGGTGAGCTCCTGATGTGCGAACTTATCGCCGCGCGGGCAGCTGTTGCCGGTCACGGCGCGCACCGTCGCCACGCGGTCGTCGGCCCCGCGCTCCACTTCCACCGTAAGGAGGCACTCGGATGGGCAGGTGGTGCAGTTGAACTGTAGCGTCTCGATCGCATTTGTGCCCATGGCTATGCCTCCTCGACGGGCTCGACGGAAAGGATAATCTCGCTGGCACCCAGGTCGAGCGCTCGCTGTATCACCTTTGCCGGCAGCGGGAAGCTTTCCATAACACTCGGTTTAAACGCGCGGACCTTGCCCGTAAGCAGTTCCTCGTCGCCCGCCAGAATGCGCACTCGGGCGGCATCGACCGGCCGGCGCACGCGGAAGTTGAGCCTGGTGAGTGCCACGGCCGTAATGCGTCCCGGCAGCGCGTAGCCGGCAATGTCGGCAGGGGAGACCGTGAGCTGGCAGCCAACGCCCGTCTCGACATCCGCGCCGGTCCCCAGCGCGTACGTCGCCGCAGCCGCACCGGCACGCTCGGACTCGGTCGTCACGTTATCGGCCAGGTCGTGCACGTGCAGCACGTTGCCGCAGGCAAAGATGCCCGGCACGCCCGTCTGCAGGCTCTGGTCCACCACGGCGCCGCGCGTGCGCGGGTCAAGCTCAACACCCGCGCCTACCGAAAGCTCGTTCTCGGGAATCAAACCTACCGAAAGCAGCAGTGTGTCGCACGGAACGATGCGCTCGGTCCCCGGAATGGGCGCCAGATTTTCGTCGACCTGGCTCACCTCGACGGCCTCCACGCGGTCGTGCCCAATCACGCGTGTGACGGTGGTGGACAGGTGCAGCGGAATGCCAAAATCGTCCAGGCAATTCTTTACATTGCGGCGCAGGCCGTTGGCGTATGGCATAAGCTCGTACACGCCCTCGACCGAAATCCCCTCGAGCGTGCAGCGACGCGCCATGATGAGCCCAATGTCGCCCGAGCCTAAAATGACGGCGCGCGAGCCGGGCTTGAGGTTGTCGATGTTGATGTATCGCTGCGCCAGGCCGGCGGTAAACACGCCGGCGGGGCGGCTGCCGGGAATCTTGATCTCGCTGCGCGTGCGCTCGCGACACCCCATGGCAAGGACGACGGCGCGCCCGATGAGCTGCAACATGCCGGCGGGGCTCATGAGCGTGACGGTGTGTGCCGAGGCATCGCTCGCCGCGCCACTTGCGCCCGTGCCTGCGACTTTGTCCTCGCTTGAGTCGATCCCAATCACCATACTGTCCAGGAACAGTGCGATATCGGTTTCGCGCACCTGGTCGATAAAGCGCTGTGCGTACTCGGGACCGGTCAGTTCCTGCTTAAAGTGTGAGAGGCCAAAGCCCGGGTGGATGCACTGGCGCAGGATGCCGCCCAGGTGCTGTTCGCGCTCCACGATGGCCACGCGCGCTCCGGCCTTGTGTGCGGCAAGTGAGGCCGCCATGCCGGCAGGTCCGCCGCCGATAACGACTACGTCGAACGCCTGCGTCTGCACGGCGCCGGCAGCAATTGATGCCCTGTCGGCATCTGCGCAAGTGCACTCGACACCCGATACCGCACCCATATCGATACTCGTCGCCATCCTAGCGCACTCCCTTCAACGGTCCCTCTACCAGCCAGGATCCATCGTCTTCCAACGGTACCTCGCTGGAGTCGCAGCCCAGCTCGCGGGCCAGAATCGCCACCACGCGGCTCTGGCAAAAGCCGCTCTGGCACCGACCCATGCCGGCACGGCAGCGGCGTTTGACGCCCTCGACCGAAACCGCACCCGGGCGGCGTCGGATCGCTGCCACGATTTCGGCCTCGGGCACCGTCTCGCAGCGGCAGACAATCTGCCCCCACGCGGGGTCGGACTCGATCAGCTCTTCCTTGCGCGCAAGCGGCGCGCGATCAAAGTCGTCCGGCGCACGGCGAATCGGATCCCAATCGGCCCGCTCGCGCAAAGCAACGCCCGCCTCGCGCAGCACCTGCTCCATTCGCTCGGCAATGGCCGGAGCGCTCGCTACGCCCGGCGACTGAATGCCCGC
The DNA here is from genome assembly GCF_050313455.1 of Collinsella sp. SGI.180. Taxonomy (NCBI): domain Bacteria; kingdom Bacillati; phylum Actinomycetota; class Coriobacteriia; order Coriobacteriales; family Coriobacteriaceae; genus Collinsella; species Collinsella sp. SGI.180. Next base: position 88,926 of record NZ_JBNPLL010000002.1, on the reverse strand, counting down.
CGCCTGGAACAGCCCCGGCACCACGGCGGACTGTCCAATAAAAAAGTCGTTCGTTCCCTTAATGACCGGACGCCCGCCGGCAAACGCTCGCACCACGCGGCGCGTGTCCAGATCGGGCACGAGCTTGCGCGCGCCGCTCAGCAGCGCGTCGACATCGCCCGCATAGGTCTGCGTGTCGCCGGGCTCGCGCACAGCGGCCGTCGCGGTGATCACCGTGTTGCCGTGGACGGTGCCCGTAACGATGACGCCCTTGGAAACCGGCGTGGGAACGGGGTAGAGCGGCATGAGCGCGCGCGGCTCCTTGTCCAGCACCACAATGTTGCCCTGGCGCCAGACCATCTGGAACTCCTCGGCGCCCGCCATATGCGTGATGTCTGCGGCGCCGTTGCCCGCCGCGTTAATCAAATAGCGGCAGCGCACATCACCGGCCGGTGTTACCAGCGTAAAACGAGCGGTCCCGTCGCCGCTCCTGTCGCCAGCGCCGGGAGCTACCTCGATCGTCTCCACCGGTGCAGAGCGCACAAACGTCACGCCGTTGGCTACGGCGTTTTCCATCGCGGCGATGGCGACCTCAAACGGATCGACATAGCCGGTCGAGGGACACCACAGCGCGCACGTGGCCTGGGCGCTGGCGCGCGGCTCCAGCTCGTGGATGCGCTCGGCCCCGATGATCGCCAACTCGGGTACGCCGTTTGCCAGCCCGTTGCTTTGCAGCTGCTCCAGCTGCGCGCGGTCTTGGTCGCTAAAGCCCAGCACCATGGACCCGGTGCGGCAAAACAAAAACCCCAGCTCCTGGGCCCACGTGCCATATAGCTCGCAGCCGCGCGCGTTGACCTGCGCCTTTACGGTGCCCGGCGCCGGATCGTAGCCGGCGTGCACCAGGCCGCCGTTGGCCTTCGACGCGCCCAGGGCAATGTCGTTGGCCGCCTCGACCACGCAGATGGACAGGTCATAGCGTGCGAGCTGCCGTGCGATGGCGCATCCGGTGATGCCCGCGCCCACAATCGCGATATCAAACGTTTCTGTCACAGTGCCTCCCAGACGAGTTGACAGGCTGTCAATAGGACTATCCTACGGTCTGCACACCCCCAGCGCAGCGGCAATGCGGCGAATAGCACCGCTGCATCCGCCAACGGCAGGCGAGGGGAGACTCAGGTCAATCGGTGACCTCGTCTGGCACCCCTGTTGTCAAAGGTTTGTCTCGTTCTGTAACGGTAAGCAGAAGAGTTGGGTTCCAGATGTTACAGATCGAGACGTTTCCAGGCGGGCCCTCTGTTTGTCTTGATTTGTAACAGTAAGAGTAGAAAATCGGTCCTATGTGTTACAGATTTCCTATGTGTTACAGATTGAGATTTAAAGTCAGGGAGAGGTCATCTGTCTCGATCTGTAACATCTCGGTACCGTTTTGGGGTCTAGATGTTACAGATTTAGATGAACCCATCAGTCGGTTTCGAATGTCTAAATCTGTAACAGTTAGACCTGTTTTTGCCGAGTTGTTGTTACAGATTGAGATATTGAGATTGGGCATTTTCCTTTGTCTTGATCTGTAACAGATAGAAGGGGTTCTGGCCCCTAGTTGTTACAGATTGAGATATTTAACGGAGGGCTCACCGCTCATCTCGATCTGTAACAGTAGGGACTGATTCTGGAGCCAAGATGTTACAGATCGAGATTGTAGTCGGGGAGAGAACGGTTTGTCTAATTTTGTAACATCTGGACCCGGATTCCGCTCTCACCTGTTACAGATTGAGATGTTTCTATCCGCCCATGCCTGCGACCTGCCAAATCGTTAACCCCCGTGTTACACTAACTCGAGTTGTAACTACCCCGAAAGGCCCACCTTATGTCCAAGTACATCTCCGAGCTCATGTCGCCGCAGCTTATGGGCGTCATCTATGCCTTTGTTGGCTTTATCATCGCCCTGTACGTGCTGTCGGTCGTCTATGTGTTTATTGACGCCCGTCGCCGCGGCGCCAGCGCTTACGTGGCATGGGGCATCATTGCCCTCATCCCGTTTGTAGGCCTCATCGCCTACCTGGTCCTGCGCCCGCACTCCTATGCGGCCGACCGCGAGGAGCAGGAGCTGGACATGGCCCTGCGCGAGCGTCAGCTTGCCCAGTACGGCACCTGCCCGCAGTGCGGTGCGCCCATCGAGAAGGACTTTGTGGTCTGCCCGGTGTGCGATACCCAGGTGCGCAACGTGTGCCCCAGCTGCCATCGCCCGCTCGACGCACACTGGAAGGTCTGCCCCTACTGCCGAACTCGCATCCAGTAGCGCATCCATCGCCGGGCCGGCCGCAAGCCACGGGCCCCGCGCGCCGCGCGAACGCCGCGCGCTCCGCATGCGCCCCACGCGATGAAGCATGCGTAGAAATTCGCCCGCCGTGCCATTCAGGTGCGGCGGGCGCTTGTATACCTAGGTAACCTGCCTATAATGATGCAAGTCAAAACGCACGCGCCGGCAAGCGCAATGCACACCGCACGGCGCCAAGCAGCACTTGCACAAGGCATCCGAGAGGAGAAAACATACCCATGAAGGCACTCTACAATGACGGTTCGGTGGCCGAGCTCCCGCAGGACGAGGTCACGCACGTCATCCGCCACTCCGCCGCGCATATCATGGCGCAGGCCATCAAGCGCCTGTACCCCCAGGCCGATTTTGCCTACGGCCCCGCGACCGACAACGGCTTTTACTACGACGTCGACTTGCCCGAGGGCGTCAAGATCAGCGAGGACGATTTCCCCGCGATCGAGGCCGAGATGAAAAAGATCGTCAAGGAGAACCTCAAGTTCACCGTGTACGAGAAGCCCCGCGCCGAGGCCATCGCCCTTATGGAGGAGCGCGGCGAGAAGTACAAGGTCGAGCACATCGGCGATCTGGACGACGACGCCCGCATCACCTTCTACCAGCAGGGCGACTACATCGACATGTGCGTCGGCCCTCACATCTGCTACACCAAGGCCCTCAAGGCCTTTAAGCTCACCGGTGTCTCGGGCGCCTACTGGAAGGGCGACAAAGACAACAAGATGCTCACCCGCATCAACGGCGTCGCCTTTGCCACCAAGGAAGAGCTCGACGAGCACATGCACATGCTGGAGGAGGCCAAGAAGCGCGACCACCGCAAGATCGGCCGCGAGATGGACCTCTTTATGATGCGAGACGAGGCCCCCGGCTTCCCGTTCTTCCTGCCCAACGGCATGATCCTTAAGAACACGCTGCTGGACTACTGGCGCGAGATCCACCACAAGGCCGGCTACGTGGAGATCTCCACGCCGCTCATCATGAACAAGCAGCTGTGGAAGACCTCGGGCCACTGGGACCACTACAAGGACAACATGTACTCCACCGTCATCGACGACGAAGAGTACTGCATTAAGCCCATGAACTGCCCGGGCGGCGTGCTGGTGTACGCCTCCAAGCCGCACTCCTACCGCGAGCTGCCCATCCGCGCCGGCGAGATTGGCCTGGTGCACCGCCACGAGCTGCGCGGAGCCCTGCACGGCCTGTTCCGCGTGCGCTGCTTTAACCAGGACGACGCCCACCTGTTTGTGCGCCCCGACCAGCTGACCGACGAGATTGTGGGCGTGGTCAACCTTATCGACTCCGTGTACCAGAAGTTTGGCTTTAAGTATCACGTTGAGCTTTCTACCCGCCCCGAGGACTCTATGGGTTCGGATGAGGACTGGGCACGCGCCGAAGAGGGCCTGCGCACCGCTCTTGAGCAGCTGCACATGGACTACGAGGTCAACGAGGGCGACGGCGCCTTCTACGGCCCCAAGATCGACTTCCACCTGGAGGACTCGCTCGGCCGTACCTGGCAGTGCGGTACCGTGCAGCTCGACTTCCAGATGCCGCTCAACTTTGATCTGGAGTACGTGGACGCCGACGGTACCAAGAAGCGCCCCATTATGCTGCACCGCGTGTGCTTTGGCTCCATCGAGCGCTTTATTGGCATTCTGATCGAGCACTTTGCGGGTAAGTTCCCCACCTGGCTGGCTCCCGTGCAGGTCAAGGCGCTTCCGGTCTCCGAGAAGAGCCGCGACTACGCCCACGAGGTGTGCGCCAAGCTGGAGGAGGCCGGCATTCGCGTGGTCTGCGACGACCGCGACGAGAAGATCGGCTACAAGATCCGCGAGGCCCGCAGCATCGACCGCGTGCCCTATATGCTCATCCTGGGCGAGAAGGAGGTCGAGGCCGGCAACATCTCCGTCCGCGATCGCTCCAACGAGACCGTTCAGATGAGCGTCGATGAGTTTGTGGCTAAGGTGACCGAGGAGATTAAGACTCGCGCCTAAGGCGAACAACACAAGAAGCAGTAAAGGCGATCGTCCTCGCGGGCGGTCGCCTTTTTTGTTGTGCAAAAAGGTAAAGGCTTTTGAAGTGGGGTATGGAGATGTGCCCGCTCGCGCCGCAATTTGCGCAAGCTGGGAAAACGATCTGAATTTACCCGTATAACGAGCTTCGTCGAAAGATACGAAAAACTGTACTTTTGCGACTGCGCCTAGCTGCGAGCGAGAAGCCTGTTCTTAACGCCCCTGCATCCGTGTGTGTCGCGGACGCAAGTTAAGGGGGCAAGGGATGGAACAGACAATGCGGCGCCAAGGGTGTTCGCGAGTCAGAGGTGGCTAAGGTACTCGCTCTTCTTGATTACTATGGCACTTCGCTTGGTATTGCTGGACGTAGCAGCAACTGCGCACGCAAGCTCATACTGGAGGGCGGGCTCGTCGTCGGGAGATTTAGGTCAATTTGCTCTAAAGGTTGTTTTCCGAGTGGTCTCTTATCGTGCCTTTGCCTTAGGGTGCTTGGTTTTCATCCTCTAAAGATGTTCTTAAAACTGCCTTAAAGGCGTCCCGGCTCGCGTTGACGGCGTACAATACGCATGTTTGACTATGGCAAATGTGGAATTCAGGGGAGGGGTGCGCCATGGAGGTGCTGGTTGTTGGCAACACCGCATATGTTGACGATGACTTTTGTGCCAAGGCGTTCCCCGGGGACCACGTTAAGGTCGTCGCTGCCGCGGAAGCGCGCCGCGATGAATCGTCGCCCCATGCCTCGTGGAATGAGCTCCTCCAGCACTTGGAGCAGGCCTACGAGTTCGACCGCGTGGTCTACCTATCCAATTACCTTACCCCGCATACCGATATCGTGGGCGATATCGAGCTGCTGCGCTCGGTCTTTCGTGCGTGCGCGGGTCGCCGGGTCCAGCTGCTGTATGTAGCGGGGCCCGCGGGTGCCGCGGGTGCCGCCGATGCCACGGGGCGAACGGGCAAGGGCATTATCGCGCGCGCAGCCAACGACCTGTGCCGCTACTACGCTGCTCGCGAGGGCGTTCAAACCAAGATCCTGCGCGTGCCGTTCCTGTATACCGCGTCTGCCGCACTGGAGGACCCGTTTTTGGTGCCGCTATTTGACGCGTGCTCAACCGGATCGGTCGCTTTGCAGGGCGCGGAGGACGCGCCGTTTCCGCTGCTGTGTGCCGAGGAACTCGCGGTGCTGGTGCATCGCATCTTTGACAGCTGGGACGCCTCCTTTGAGACGCTCGATGTTGCCGATACCTTCCATCACACGTCAGGTGAGGTGGGCGAGGCCCTCAAGGCGCTGTTCCCAGGGCTTTCAGTTGCCTATGGCGATTCTGCCGGCTATGCCCTGCCCGTCAGCGACATCGTTCGCGTTCGCTATGGCTGGTTTCAGCGCTACGACCCGTTTCGTGATCTTTCGACCATTCATGCTCGCTGGGATGCTGGCCGCGCAGGGAAGGTCAACCCCTTGCGCGCCGCCATCGACCGCATCCAGATGCACACGCTGCCTATTAAATGCCTGGAGACGGGCGTTGCCTGGGTCCTGTTCGAGGTGCTGGAGTATTTGTTCTCGCAATCTGCCCAGCTCAACGTGCTCGATTATCGCCTGCTCTACGTCGTGCTCATCGGCACGCTGTATGGCCTGGACTTTGGTCTGGTTGCGGCGCTGCTGGCATCGGTTGGGTTGGCTGTGAGCTACTTTACCCAGTATGGCTATACCTTCCAGGGCCTCTTTTACGAGCCGTCCAACTGGCTGCCGTTTATCGCGTACTTTGTGGTGGGTGCCGTATGCGGCTACGTGCAGCTGCGCAATAGCGAGGCCATTAAGGTGGAGCGCGACCAAAACGAGCTCGTGCGTAATCGCAATACGTTCCTCACGCAGCTCTATCACGATGCTATCGAGGACAAGCGCACCTACAAGCGCCAGATTGTGGGGCGTCACGATAGCTTTGGCAAGATCTTTGCCGTGACGCAAGAGCTCGACGTGCTCAACCCGCGCGACATCTACCGCAAGTGCTGTGAGCTCATGGGTGAGATTCTCGAAAACAATTCGGTGACGATCTACCACGTTTCGGGCGGGGCGTTTGCACGTCTGGTGGCGGCGAGTCCCGTGATTGCCGAAGACGCCACGCGCTCGCTCACGCTTGAGCAACTTGCACCCCTTTTGGGCGGCGGGGGTCGTTCGAACCTGTGGGTCAATCGCGAGCTAACGCCGGGGCTTCCCATGTTTGGATATACGATCGAGCGCGACGGGGCGCCCGCCGTGTTGATCTTTGTGCGTCGTGCGGCCGAGAACCAAATGACGCTCTATTACCAAAACCTGTTCCGCATCTTGTGCGGACTGGTCGAAAGCGCGCTGGGCCGTGCCTTTGACTATGAGGCGGTGGCGCAGGATAAACGCTGCGTCGATGGCACGTGCGTGCTCAAGCAGGCGGCCTTTGGTCAAGAGCTCGCGGCCGAGCAGGCGCTGTCGGATGGCAAGATGGGCAGCTTTTTGCTCCTGCGCGTGGTGCCGGGCATGGAGCCTGTCGGCGAGCTGGTGGGCGCAATTGGGTCGGCAATCCGCGAGAGCGATGCGGCGGGCCTGGTCGACGGTGACGTGCTTTACCTGCTTATGCGCCAGGCAAAGGCGAGCGACCTCCCCATTATCCGCGAGCGCCTGAGCGCGAAGCGGATTGCGGTGGAGCCCGTCGACGGCGAGGACATCGTGGCGCTTCTGCAGCACATCGCTGACACCGGTGACGGTGAGGGGGATGTCGCTTGATCTCGCTTGTCGTTGCTGCCGTCTTGCTGCTGATTCATGCGCTGGTTTGCCTGGTGTTGTGGACGCTTATGAAGTTGGGCCTGCTGCCGGTGCGCGGGCATATGCTGGCCGTGATGGTACTCGTGCCGTTGTGGGGACCGCTGCTGGTGGTGCTGCTTATCACGCGTAGCGCCGTGTTTGGCGCGGACCTTAAGGACGCCACGCTAGAGTCGCTGCGCATTAACGACGAGCTGCATCGCAGCATCTTGGTGCACGACCGTGAAGCCGATGCGGGCGTGATCCCGCTCGAGGAGGCGCTCATCGTCAACGACCCGGCAGACCGGCGCCGCCTCATGCTCTCCATGCTTACCGAGGAGCCCGATGCGTACCTGGCGCAGCTGCAGGCGGCTAAGCTGAACGACGACGTTGAAGTGGCGCACTATGCCGCGACGGCGGTGGCGCAGATCTCCAAGGAGTCCGACCTTAAACTGCAGCAGCTGGAGCGCGCCTTTAAGACCGACCCGAGCGCGCAAAACCTCAACGAATACTGCGATTTTCTTGGTGAGTATTTAGACTCGGGTTTGGCTGAGGGGCGCGTGGCTCAGATTCAGCGTCAACAGTACGCACGTCTGCTTGCGCGCCGCTGTGAGCGCGAGGACACCTTTGAGCTGCGCATTCGGTATGCCGCGGCGCTGGCCGATGTCGACCAGATCGACGAGGCGCAGGCCGTGACCGACCAGCTCGTGCTCGACGCGCCCGAGGAGCAGGAGGTTTGGATGCTTTGCCTGCGCCTGGCCGTGATGCGCCGCGACGGTGACGAGGTCCACCGCGTGATCGATGCGATCGACAAACAGCATGTGTACTTGAGCGCCGCCAACCGCGAGGAGCTGGCTTTTTGGCGCGACGGGGAGGAGGCCCGATGAGCGTGGTTCAGCATATCCGCGACCGTGCGGGCCATTTTCGCTGGAGGGGCCTGCTCGTGGTGTGGGCGGTCTTTATTGCCATGGCCGCCGTGCTGCTGGTGGAGCGTGCCGGCGTGCAGTACAGTGCGGGCCAGCATAAGCTGGGGATGCTTGCCGCCAACGATGCGGTGCCGGCCTCCTCGGCAATATTTGGTCAAAAGCCCACGTGCCTGGTCATTACCGATTCCGATCAGACGGGCGTCGAGGACGTAAAGGAGCAGTTCGACCAGATTCTGCTCGACATGAAGATCGCGCACCGCGACGTGGACCTTGCCCTGGACGGCGCGGATGCCATTCCCTCGCTGACGTCCTTCGATCGCGTGATTTTGCTCATGCCGTCGCTCGATGGGCTCGGTACGCACCTGACCGATATTATGAGTTGGGTGAGTGCCGGCGGTTCGCTTATGCTCGCCATGCCGCCGGATAATTCGAGCTATCTGCAGGTGATTGCTCCCAATCTTGGTATTGAATCGGCCGGATACGACTATGTAATAGCCGAAAGCATTGTGCCGAGCGAGGACTTTATGCTGGGCGGGGGAGAGCGCTACGGGCTCTCGGACCCCTTTGATTCGTCGCTTTCGGTTTCGCTGCGCGAGACGGCGCGTGTGTGGGCTAAGACCGGCGATGCAGGCGCCCCGCTCATTTGGTCCAATGACTGCGGTAGCGGACGCACCGTGGTATGTAATATCGGTGTCTACGACAAGGTCATGCGCGGGTTTTACGCCGCGGCGATCAGCCTGCTCGGCGATGCCACGGCCTATCCGGTCATCAACAGTGCCGTCTTCTATCTGGACGACTTTCCCAGCCCTGTGCCCTCGGGCGACGGCACCTACATCAAGCGCGACTACGGGCTTTCCATCGCCGACTTTTATGCCAAGGTCTGGTGGCCCGATCTGCAAAAGCTCGCGCAAAAATACGGCATTCGCTTTACCGGTGTGATGATCGAAAACTACGAGGACGCGGTCAACCAGACCGAGCCCGCGCGTCAGGCCGATACCACGCAGTTTCGCTACTTTGGCGGCATGCTGCTGCAGATGGGCGGAGAGCTGGGCTTTCACGGCTACAACCATCAGCCGCTGGCGCTCTGGGATACCGACTATGGCACGCTGTACGACTACAAGACGTGGAAGAACAAGGAGACGCTTGTTGCATCGCTCAACGAGCTTATCGCCTTTCAGGACGAGGTGCTGCCCAACGCGCACGGCTCGGTCTACGTGCCGCCGTCAAACATCCTTTCGGCTCGCGCCCGCAAGATTATTGGCGAGGACGTGCCGCGCATTAAGACCATCGCCAGTACGTATTTTGAGGATGGTACCGACCTGCCGTACGTGCAGGAGTTTAGCGTGGCGAGCGATGGCATTGTGGAGCAGCCGCGTATTGTCTCGGGCGGCATGGTCGACGATTCCTATATGCGCCTGGCTGCCGTGTCCGAGCTCAACATGCACTATGTGAGTACGCACTTTATGCACCCGGACGACTTGCTCGATCCCGATCGCGGCGCCAGGCAAGGCTGGGAGATCTATAAGGGCGGCCTGACCGACTACCTGGACTGGCTTACCAAGTCTGCGCCCGACCTGCGTCGCCAGACCGGCTCGGAATGCTCGGGCGCCATCCAGCGCTTTTCGTCCGTGACGGTGAGCGTGAATACAGGCGCGGATGCCTGGACGCTTAACCTGGGCAATTTCCACGACGAGGCGTGGCTCATGTTCCGTGCCAATAACGGCGAGCCGGGAGCAGTCACGGGTGGCGAGATTACGCATCTGACGGGCGACCTGTACCTGGTTAAAGCTACGGACAAGACGGTTACTATTGCGCGCAAGGAGGGTGGCGACAAATGAGAATCTGCTTGGTACTCGAGGGTTGCTACCCCTATGTGCACGGTGGCGTGTCCACCTGGATGCACGGCTATATACAGGCCATGCCCGAGCACGAGTTTGTGCTGTGGGTGATTGGCGCGCATGCGGCCGACCGCGGCAAGTTTGTCTACGAGCTGCCCAAAAACGTGGTCGAGGTGCACGAGGTGTTTCTGGACGACGCCTTGCGCCTTTCGGGCGAGCAGGAAGAGGCCGACTTTAACGACCGCGAGCGCGATGCGCTGCGCCGCCTGGTGTCGCTCTCTAATCCGGATTGGGACGTGCTGTTCGATATCTTCCAGCGTCGTCGCGTGCATCCGCTCTCGTTTTTGCAGAGCCGCACGTTTATGGATATCTTTCGCGACGTGTGCCTGGCCGAGTACCCCTACACGCCTTTTGCCGACGCATTCCATACCATGCGCTCCATGCTGCTGCCCGTGCTCTACCTGCTGGGCAGCGAGGTGCCGGTGGCCGATGTGTACCACGCCATCTCGACCGGCTACGGCGGCCTGCTCGCCTGCTTGGGTTCAAGCGTTCACCATGCGCCGGTGCTGCTCACCGAGCACGGCATCTACACGCGCGAGCGCGAGGAGGAGATTATTCGCGCCGACTGGGTGGTGCCGTCGTTTAAGGACCGCTGGATTCGCTTTTTCTACCTGCTTTCGGAGGAGATCTACCGTCGCGCCTTCCGCGTGACCAGTTTGTTTCATAACGCCCGTAAGACGCAGATCGACATGGGCTGCGATGCGGACAAGTGCCTGGTCATCCCCAATGGCATTCAGTTCGACCGCTTTAAGGACATTCCCTTAAAGCCCGATGACGGCTGGGTTGACATTGGCGCGGTGGTGCGCCTGGCGCCCATCAAAGACGTCAAGACCATGATCTATGCCTTCTTTGAGCTGCACGAGCGCGTCCCTAAGGTGCGCCTGCATATCATGGGCGGCGTGGACGACGAGGAGTACGGCGCCGAGTGCCACGCGCTGGTCGATACCCTGGGCGTGCGCGACCTGATCTTTACCGGCCGCGTCAACGTGGTCGAGTACATGGAAAAGCTGGACTTTACCATTTTGACGAGCATCTCCGAGGGCCAGCCGCTCAGCGTGCTGGAGTCGCTTGCCGCGCGTCGTCCCTGCGTGACGACCGAGGTGGGCTGCTGCCGTGAGCTGCTCGAAGGCGCCCCGGGCGACGACTTTGGCGTGGCGGGATTTGTGACGCCGCCTATGTATCGCAAGGGCCTGGCCGATGCCATGGAGCGCATGTGCGCAAGCCGTGCCCGCCGTATCGAGATGGGGGAGCGCGGCCAGCGTCGCGTTGCCACGTACTTTTTGCACGAGCAGATGCTCGCCAACTATCGCGCGCTGTACGACGAGACAGCGCGTGCGTATGATTTGCCCAGAGAGGGGGAGTAGCCGGTGGCCGGAATCGGTTTTGAGCTCAAGCGCCTGTTTAGACGCAAGGGTCTGTTTGCCACGATGCGCGCCTACGGCTACGCCGGCATTGTGTGCACGGGCCCCATGCTGCTGGGCGTGCTGCTCCAGGTGGGTATCTTGGTGCTGTGCGGTTTGTGGGGTGTGGGCCGCGCCAACCAGGATTTGCTGGTGTGCATGGTGACCTATACGCTGCTAGCGTCGCTTACGCTCACGAGCTTTTTCTCCATGCCGGTCACGCGCTTTTTGGCGGACATGCTGTTTGCGGAGCGCGAGGATGAGATTCTGCCCTCGTTTTGGGGTTCCAACGCCATCATGCTGGTTACGGGCGCGGCGCTCTACGGCGTCTTTTTGCTGTTTTCGGGCGCCACGCTGCTTCAGGGGCTGCTGTGCCTGTGGCTGTTCAACATTATGATCGTCAACTGGAACGGCATGAACTACCTCACCGCTATTAAGGACTACCGTGGCATTCTGTGCAGCTTTGTGGCTGCCATTGGCGTGGCGTGCCTGTGCGCCCTGGCCGCGCTGGCGCTGGGGCTGCCGCCGGTCGAGGGCCTACTGGCGTCAATCGCCCTGGGCTACGGCGTCATGCTCGCCTGGGACGTGGTGCTGCTGTACCGGTATTTTCCGCAGAGTGACCGCAGCCCCTGGCTCTTTTTGCGCTGGCTCGATCGGTTTATGCCGCTGGCGCTCACGGGCCTGTTTACCAACCTGGGGCTCTTTGCGCACCTGGTAATTATTTGGGCCGGCCCCATTGGCGTGCAGGTCAAGGGCTTGTTTTATGGCGCGCCCTACCACGATGTTCCGGCGCTCATCGCGTTTTTGACGATCCTGGTGACGACCGTCAACTTTGTGGTCTCGGTCGAGGTCAACTTTTATCCGCGCTACCGCGACTACTACAGCCTGTTCAACGACGGCGGCGTGGTGGGCGACATCGTGGTGGCCGAGGAGGAGATGCTCTCCACGCTCAACAGCGAACTGCGCTTTTGCGCGCTCAAGCAGCTGTTTGTGACGGCGGCGGTCATTTCGCTCGAGACCACGGTGCTCTCGGCCCTGCCGCTGGGCTTTAACAGTCTTATGCACGGGTATTTTCGCACGCTATGCGTGGGCTATGGCCTGTATGCCGTGGGCAATACGGTGATGCTCGTCTTGCTGTACTTTACCGACTACAAGGGGGCCGTGCTGGCCTCGGGCCTGTTTGCCGGTGTGGCGGGGCTGGCGACTGCCGTGTCGCTGCTCTTGCCGCAGCAGTTTTACGGCTTTGGCTTTTTGTTGGGTGCGGCGGTGTTTTTTATCGTGGCGCTGCTGCGACTCGACACCTATACTGCCAACTTGCCGTATCGTATTCTGAGCCAGCAGCCCATGGTGGCGACCGACAAGACGGGTCGCTTTACACAGCTGGGCCGCTTGCTCGACCGTGCCGAGCGGCGCTATGAGGAAGCCCGCCATAAGGGCGAGCCACATGGCGCGTTTGAACGCACGGTGGTCCGTGTGTATCGCAACCATTGGGGAGGTCCTGATGACCGATAGGATGATATCGCGTCGCCGCTTGATTGAGGCGGCTGCCGGCACACTGCTGCTTTCGGGCTGCTCTGCGCAGGACGAATCCTCGACAAAAAAGGCCAAGAAGCAGGGCAAGATTAACAAGGCCGAGACCTCGGGAGAGGCCAAGCACCTGCGCGATAAGGACGAACTGTACGAGGTCTACGACGACTCGGGCATTGTGACCATGTACCTGACGGTCTCGCGCGGCAACAGCTCCGAGAACACCGATCATAGCTGGGCCGAGATTAATACGTACTCGGTGTACGACTATGCCGACATGGGCGTGACACGCTATCAGGTTATGGGCCTGCTGCAGCCAGGCGATGATAAGGGCCCCGTTGCTGGCGAGGTGGGCTATGGCGAGGAGGCCCCCAACGCCACCGTGCAAGTGCGCGGTCAGACGTCGAGTACCTATACGCAAAAGAACTACAAGGTGGAGCTCAAAAAGGGCAAGGGCACGTGGCGTCAGCAGCGCGCGATTGCGCTCAACAAGCATATGGGCGAGGGCATGCGCTTTCGTAACAAGATGGCCTACGATTTGATCCGTGGCATTCCCCAGATGATGGGCCTGCGCACGCAGTTTGTGCACTTATGGGTGTGCGACCAGACCGAAAAATCCAACGACACCTTTGAAGACTACGGTCTGTTTACGCAGGTCGAGCAGCTCAACAAGACGGCGCTCAAGGCCCACGGTCTGGATAAGAGCGGGCATCTGTATAAGGTGAACAGCTTCGATTTCCATCGCTTTGAGGACACCATTAAGCTCACCGATGACCCCGACTATAACCAGGCGGCGTTTGAGGGCATGCTCGAGATTAAGGGCGACTCGGACCACACCAAGCTCATCGAGATGCTCGATGCGCTCAACGACGAATCGCAAAAGATCGATGACGTGCTCGACACCTACTTTGATACCGAGAACCTGGTCTATTGGCTGGCGTTTCAGATTCTGACGGGCAACTGCGACACGCAGAACCGTAACTGCTATCTGTACAGCCCGCTTAACTCCAAGGTTTGGTACATCCTGGATTGGGATAACGACGGCATGCTGCGCAAGCTCGAGTTGAGCCTGACGGGGTTCTCGGATTATGCGAGCTGGGAGCGCGGCGTGAGCAACTACTGGGGCAACGTGCTGTTTAACCGCGCGTTGCGCAGCAAGTCGTTCCGCAGCGAACTCGACCGTGCCGTCAAGGACTTGCGCTCGTATTTGACTGAGGAGCGCCTGAGCAAGATGATCGAGCATTATCGCGAGGTCACGGAGCCGCTCGTCTTTGCTGCGCCCGACCTGGAGCATCTGCCCGTGACCAAGGACGAATACGAGCAGATCGCCGCGGCGATTCCGTCCGAAATCGAGGAGAACTACCAGAGCTTCCGCGAGAGCTATAAGAAGCCCATGCCGTTCTACATTGGCGTGCCGCAGATCGATAACGGCAAGTTGCGTGTGAACTGGGATGCTGCGTACGACTTTGAGGCGCGCGATATTCGCTATACCGTCGAGCTTGCGCGCGACTACGCCATCAATGACGTGCTTTTTAAGGCCGAGGACGTGCTGCTGCCCGAGGTAACGTGCGATGCGCCCGATACCGGCCAGTACTTTGTACGCGTGCGTGCCACCAACTCCGACGGCTATACGCAAGATGCGTTTGACTACTATGTGACCGACGATGGCAAGCAGTACGGCATGAAGTGCTTTTACGTGCAAGACGGCGGTAAGGTCGTGGAGGACACGTATGAGGAGGGCTAGCGCGTTGCTTGAGCGCCTGGCGGCCCCGCCTGCGCGTGCCACGCAGGAGCGTTATCGCCACGAGCTCAAATATCTCATTAACGAGGGCGAGCACTCCGCGCTTGCCTGTCGCATGGCGCCGGTTTTTAAACTGGACAAGCATGCGCGCTCGGGTGGCTACACCATTCGCAGCCTGTACTTTGACGACTACTGCAACTCGGCCTACGAGGAAAAAGACGCCGGTATTCTCATGCGCAAAAAGTATCGCGTGCGCATCTATAACGGCAGCGGCAGGGTGATTAAGCTCGAGCGCAAAAAGAAGTACGGCAGCTGGATCTACAAGGAGGACGCGCCGCTCACGCGCGGCGAGTTTGAGCAGATTCTGGCTGGCGACTACGGCTTTTTGCTGAGGAGCCCGCACCAACTCTGCCGCGAGTTCTACATCGAGTGTATCTGCAACATGATGCGCCCGCGGACCATCGTGGACTACGAGCGCGAGCCGTGGGTGATGGATGAGGGCACCGTGCGCATTACGTTTGACATGAACGTGCGTGCCGCGGTGGGTAGCTTTGACATCTTTGACGCGACCCTGCCCGCGCTGCCCGTGCTGGAGCCGGGCAAGCTGGTGATGGAGGTCAAGTTTACCGAGTTTTGTCCGCAGCTGGTGCGCGATATGGTGCCGCCGGGCGCGGCCGAGCTTACGGCGGTCTCCAAGTACTGCCTGTGTTACGAAAAGACCGCCTACCTGCGCGGTTTTGACTACTGGGAATCGGATTTTGAGAACCGAGGGGATATTTAGACCATGAGCACCAGGGACTTTTTTAAGAACTCCGTCTTGGAGGCGTTTGGTCAGGTCGACCCTGCCAAGATCGGTCTGTCGCTGCTCGTGGCGCTCGCCATGGGCATCCTGATCTATTACGTGTACAAGCGCTATTTTACCGGCGTGGTGTATTCGCGTAGCTTTGCCGTGACGCTCGTGGGCATGTGCGTGCTCACCTGCATGGTCACGCTCGCGATCTCGACAAACGTGGTCATCTCGCTCGGTATGGTCGGTGCTCTGTCCATCGTCCGCTACCGTACGGCGGTCAAGGACCCGCTCGACCTGCTGTATCTGTTTTGGTCCATTACCACGGGCATTACGGCGGGAGCCGGCATGTATGCACTCGTGGGGCTCACGGCAGCAGTGATCGTGCTGATGATCGCCGGCTTTGCGAGCCGCCAGGACAAGTCGCGCGTGTACATGATGGTCATTCACTACACGGGCCAGACCGCTGGCGACGATATCGTGCGCGCGTTTGGGCGCACCAAGTTCACCGTTAAGTCCAAGACTATGCGCGGCGACAAGGTGGAGATGGCCGTCGAGGTGTTCTCTGACGGTGTGGATATGCCCTATGCCGACGCCATCCGTGCCCTCGATGGCGTGGAGGACCTAACGCTCATCCAATACAACGGCGAATACCACGGCTAGAACCCTAGCGAGTAGATTGGGGAAACATCCGCATCGTGGGCTTTTGTTTTGAAGGGACGGTGTCACGTGGACGCACAACAGCTAGAAGAGGCCTGGGCTGCAAGGGCTGGCGCGCGCGAGGTGCGACTGGTTGCAGCCTCGCATGTGCCGGCGGCGCTTTCGCTTCTGGGGATTGTGCGCCCCGGCGATCGCCTGGTGGCCTTTGCGGATGACTTTGCCGAAGCGTTTGCTTGCGGCTTTGAGGGCTGCGATGTCGTGCTGGTGGGCTCGCCGTCCGCCGAGGCGTTTGCTGCTGCGTCCGAGGGCTTTGATGCTTCGCTTGATGCCGAGGGGCCGCACCTGTGGTGGTTCGCCAACTCCATTGGCGCGTTCGGTTTGCGTGTGCCCGATTTGCGCGCGTTAGGCCGCGCCGCGCGTGAGGCCCATGCGCTGCTGGTTGTTGACAACACCGTGGCTGACGTCTTTGGCTGCAATCCGCTGAGCTTGGGCGCCGTGCTGTCGCTCGAGGCACTCGACCGCGTGTGTGCCGGTAAGGCCCCGCGTAAGCTCGTTGCCGCTTCGGTGGCGCGATCGCAGCTCAAGCGCCATCGTGTGGACGCCGCGGCTGAGTGCGCGCATGCGTTGTTTGTGGGCTACGGTGCGTCGGCGCTCGATCTTTATGCTGAGGAGGCCGACGTGCTGGAGCGCGGGCTTTCCTCGCTTAACGCTCGCATGCAGGCGCATTTCGACCGCGCCCGTGCGCTGGCCGAGTATCTGGCCGCGAACGAGATGGTGCGCAACGTGCGCTATCCCGGGCTGAGCTCGCATCCTGACCATGCGGTTGCAACGGGAATCCTCGAGCATGGCTTTGGCCCGGCAGTTGAGTTTGACCTTATCGAGCGTAGCGCGGGAGAGTTGTTCGACGCTTTGCCGGGGGAGTTTCGCACATCGTTCGCCGGCGGCGCAACGACGCGTCTTTCGGCCCCACGTGGCAAGCAGGGGGACACCATCCGCCTCTTCGCCGGCACCGACGATCCCCTGACGGTAGCCGCCGCCCTCGATAACGCCCTCCGGCAGTAGCTAATTTGGGACGGGGCTTTTTTAGCTACCCAATGTCAGTTTTTGGCTATGAGTTAAGAATGCTCTGGATGGGTAGCTAAAAAAGCCCCGTCCCAAATTAGCTACTCTTTGATGGTGTCGATCAGGTCGTTGGCCCTTGCGGCTATGACCTGGTTTATGTCGGCCTGCAGCTCCTCGTAGGCCGCTATGGCTCGCTCGCCGGCGGGGGTGAGCGAGCTCCCGCGGGCGCCGTCGCGCTCGATGAGCTTGCACCCCAGCTGCCCCTCGGCCTCGTTTACAATGCGCCATGCCTTGGAATAGGCCATGCCCATGCTCTTGGCGGCGCGGTTGATCGAGTGTTCGCGGGCGATACCCTGCAGCAGCAAGACGCAGCCGTGGCCGAACACGCCCGGCAGATCTTTGTCGCACGACTGAATGACCAGTTTTGCCGTCGTCTTGTACTCCATGCGCTCCACGTCTCTCCGCTAAAGTATTTGCTGGGCAAACGCAAAGCCTGCGTTAAGCCCTCGTGTGCTCTTCTTAAATCATGCATTGTAGCAGTCAAAGTGCGTTAAGATACTTGCCCAGTATTGGGCGCCCAAGGTTGGGCTGGGTCCTACGAGGCCTGCAGCCGACCGGTCGCATGGAAAAAGGAGAAACATGGCTACGTTCTTTCCCGGTGAGTCCCACACGTTTTCGGAGTATCTGCTGGTCCCTGGTTATTCGTCCTCGCAGTGCATCCCCAACAACGTCTCTCTTAAGACGCCGCTAACCCGCTTTAAGCGCGGCGAGAAGCCGGCAATCACCCTGAACATCCCCATGGTTTCCGCCATCATGCAGTCCGTCTCGGGCGTCGACATGGGTGTCGCGCTCGCTACCGAGGGTGGCCTGTCCTTCATTTACGGTTCCCAGACCCCCGAGTCCGAGGCCGCCATGGTCAAGGCCGTCAAGGATCACAAGGCCGGCTTTGTCCAGTCCGATTCCACGCTGACCCCCGATATGACCATGGAGCAGGTCATCGAGCTCAAGGAGAAGACCGGTCACTCCACCATGCCGGTCACCGACGACGGCACTCCCAAGGGCAAACTCCTGGGTATCGTCACCAGCCGTGACTATCGCCCCAGCCGCGATGACCACCAAAAGAAGGTCTCCGAGTTCATGACCCCGCGTGAGCAGCTCATCGTGGGCGACAAGAACATCAGCCTCAAGGTTGCCAACGACGTCATCTGGGACAACAAGCTCAACGCCCTGCCCATCGTCGACGACAACGATCACCTTATGGGCATCGTCTTCCGCAAGGACTACGACAGCCACAAGACCAACCCCAACGAGCTGCTCGACGGCGATAAGCGCTACATGGTCGGCGCCGGCATTAACACCCGCGACTATGCCGAGCGCGTGCCGCTGCTCATCGAGGCCGGCGCCGATGTCCTGTGCATCGACTCTTCCGAGGGCTTCAGCGAGTGGCAGAAGCGCACCATCGAGTGGATCCGCGCCAACTACGGCGAGGATGTTAAGGTCGGTGCCGGCAACGTCGTTGACGCCGAGGGCTTCCGCTTCCTGGCCGACTGCGGTGCCGACTTCATCAAGGTGGGTATCGGCGGCGGTTCCATCTGCATTACCCGCGAGACCAAGGGTATCGGCCGTGGCCAGGCCACCGCGCTGATCGACGTCTGCCGCGCTCGCGACGAGTACTACGAGGAGACCGGCGTCTACGTGCCCGTATGCTCCGACGGCGGTATCGTCTACGACTACCACATGACGCTCGCCCTTGCCATGGGTGCCGACTTTATGATGCTGGGTCGCTACTTCGCCCGCTTTGACGAGAGCCCGACCGAGCGCGTCAACGTCAACGGTCAGTACATGAAGGAGTACTGGGGCGAGGGTTCTGCGCGTGCCCGCAACTGGCAGCGCTACGACCTGGGCGGCGCCGCGAAACTCAGCTTCGTCGAGGGCGTCGACTCCTACGTTCCCTACGCCGGCTCCCTTAAGGACGGCGTGGGCGGCACGCTCTACAAGATCAAGTCCACGATGTGCAACTGCGGTGCCCTCTCGATCCCCGAGCTCCAGGAAAAGGCACGCCTGACCCTGGTGAGCTCGACCTCGATCGTCGAAGGCGGCGCCCACGACGTAGTCGTCAAGGATTCGCAGCAAAGCGTCAGCTACCGCTAAGCGGCTTTCCCAAGCACCGCACCTTGCCGTTCAAACCGTCGCTCGCGTACCAAAGTACGCGTCGCTCCTCTTTCACGGCAATCTGCGGCACTTGGAAAACCCGACCATGCTTGGGCAGGTAACAATTAGCGGTTGATTCACAACCACGTTATTAAGATAAAGCGAGATGCCTGCAAGTCGCAGGCATCTCGCTTGTCGTATTTGCTATCATCAGTCAAGTTAACCTTAGGGTCGGTCGGCTTGGCTTTGTTCGCTACAAGTTCCGCACGCAAAGAAGAGCACTTAATGTGCTCTTCGTCTTGCGCAGGACTGTCCGCAGTAGCGAATAAAGCCAAGCCGACCGACCCCAGCTAAGATTAAAGGAGCTGATATGTGCGATTGCACAGATCATAAGGACGAGATCCCTGCCTACGACGCGCAGGCCATTGAGTCCAAGTGGATGAAGGCCTGGGAGGACTCCAACCTCTTTGCCGTCGACACCGACGCCAGCAAGCCCAAGAAGTACGTGCTCGAGATGTTCCCGTATCCTTCGGGCGACCTGCACATGGGCCACGCGCGCAACTATACCATCGGCGATGCCATGGCCCGTCAGGCCCGTATGCGCGGCTTTGACGTGCTGCATCCCATTGGCTTCGATGCCTTTGGCCTGCCCGCCGAGAACGCCGCCATCAAGCACAACACGCAGGCTGCCGCCTGGACGTATAAGAACATGGACCAGGCGCTCGCCACGATGAAGCGCATGGGCTTCTCCTACGATCTGGATCGCATGGTCAAGACCTGCAGCCCCGACTACTACCGCTGGGGTCAGTGGATCTTTGAGAAGATGTGGGAAAAGGGCCTGGTCTACCGCAAGAAGAACCCGGTCAACTGGTGCCCCAACTGCAAGACCGTTCTGGCCAACGAGCAGGTTACCGAGGGCAAGTGCTGGCGCTGCGGCACCGAGCCCGAGAAGCGCGACCTTGAGCAGTGGTACTACAAGATTACCGAGTACTCCCAGGAGCTGCTCGACGATCTGGAGAAGCTCCCCGGCTGGCCCGAGCGCGTTAAGCAGATGCAGGCCAACTGGATCGGCCGCTCCGAGGGCGCCGAGGTCGACTTTACCCTGTGTGATGCCAACGGCGATCCCATCGAGGGCGACGAGGGCAAGATCACCGTCTTCACCACGCGTGCCGACACGCTCTTTGGCGTCTCCTTCTTTGTCCTGGCTCCCGAGTACGCTCGTCTGCACGAGCTCGTCGAGGGCACGGAGTACGAGGAGGCCGTGACCAAGATCGTCGAGGACTCCAAGCATATCTCTGCCGTCGAGCGTGCCCAGGGCACCCTCGAGAAGCACGGTGCCTTTACGGGGCGCTACGTGGTTAACCCCGTCAACGGCGAGAAGGTTCCCGTGTGGGTTGCCGACTATGTCGTTGCCGATTACGGCACCGGCGCCGTCATGGCCGTTCCCTGCGGCGACCAGCGCGACTTTGAGTTTGCCCGCAAGTACGATCTCCCGATCGTCCCGATCATCCTGGACGATGACGACCGCGCTGCCGTCGAGGCCAGTGGCGAGACCATCGATACCTTCCATGCCGAGACCGTCGACTGGGATTGCGCCCACGCTGCCGAGGGCACGCTCGTTCAGTCCGGCAAGTACACCGGCATGCGCGGCGGTAAGCACTCCGAGGGCGAGGCTGCCATCGTGGCCGACCTCGAGGCCATGGGCTGCGGTCGTCGCAAGGTCGAGTTCCGCCTGCGCGACTGGCTCATCAGCCGTCAGCGCTATTGGGGCAACCCCATCCCGGCCATCCATTGCGAGCACTGCGGCATTGTGCCCGTGCCCGAGGACCAGCTGCCGGTGACGCTGCCCGAGAACCTGGACCTGGGCGCCGGTGAGACCCTCGCCGAGTGCAAGGACTTCTACGAGACCACCTGCCCGGTCTGCGGCCGCCCGGCCAAGCGCGAGACCGATACCATGGACACCTTCACCTGTTCCAGCTGGTATTACCTGCGCTATACCGACCCGCACAACACCGAGCTGCCCTTCTCCCGCGAGGCGGCAGACCGTTGGATGCCCGTCGATAACT
Source organism: Collinsella sp. SGI.180 (assembly GCF_050313455.1). Lineage (NCBI taxonomy): Bacteria > Bacillati > Actinomycetota > Coriobacteriia > Coriobacteriales > Coriobacteriaceae > Collinsella > Collinsella sp. SGI.180. Next base: position 67,630 of record NZ_JBNPLL010000002.1, on the reverse strand, counting down.
ACATCGGCGGCATCGAGCACGCCATTTTGCACCTGCTCTACAGCCGCTTCTTTACCAAGGCGCTGCGCGACCTGGGTCTGCTCAGCGTGGACGAGCCCTTTACCAACCTGCTGTGCCAGGGCATGGTCAAGGACGAGAACGGCGACACCATGTCCAAGTCCAAGGGCAACGTCGTGCCTCCGAGCTCGGTTATCGAGCCCTACGGCGCCGACACCATGCGTCTGGCGATCCTGTTTATCGCCCCGCCCGAGAAGGACTTTGACTGGGATCCCAAGGCCGTCGAGGGTGCCAACCGCTTTATCAAGCGCGCCTGGCGTATCGTGTGGCAGCTTGTCCAGTCGGGTGATGCCAACGTTGCCTTCGACAAGTCCGTGCTCGACGAGACCGCGATGAAGCTCTATCGCGAGCGTCACCGCACCATCGCCAAGTGCACCGAGGACTTCGATCGCGGCCAGTTTAACACCGCGATCTCGGCCGTCATGGAGCTCGTCAACGCGGCGAGCGCCTACCTCAACGCCACCGAGGGCGCATCGCGCGACAAGGCACTGTGCTACGGCGTGGCCAAGGACATCGTGAGCGTCCTTGCCCCCATCTGCCCGTTCTGGGCCGATGAGCTGTGGCACGAGGCACTCGGCTGCGAGGGCAACGCCTACACCGCCGCCTGGCCCGAGTTTGACCTGGCCGAGTCCATCGAGGACACGGTGCAGATCGTGGTCCAGGTGCTCGGTAAGGTCCGCGGCCGCATCGATGTGGCCCGCGATGCCTCCAACGAGGAGATGCAGGCTGCCGCCGAGGCCGCTGTTGCCAAGTGGCTCGAGGGCAAGACGGTCGTCAAGGCCATCTGCGTGCCCGGCAAGCTGGTCAACCTGGTGGTTAAGTAAACCTTGCGCATATAGTTGATGCACAATAGACGAGGGACGATCCGGCTGGTTCGTCCCTCTTTTTGGATATGGATACTTGCGACTACACCCAATTATCCATTTCTTGTGGAGAACCTGTGCTCACGCTGACCTGCGGGTTTGTGCTATGGTTGCACGTTTTCGCAGGTATTGGTATAGTTTGCTTGCAAATGAAGTTGTAATTGAAAGAAGTGGGGTTTCGGCCCCGCTTCTTTTTTGTATGGATGGAGGTGCCGCAATGGTCAAGACCAAGATCGAGCAGGCGATCATCGACGCGCTCGAGGCCGTCGCCCCCCAGCACGATGTCGATATTGTCGACGTTGAGCTCGTGGGTGCCACCAAGGCCCCCTGCGTGCGTGTGCGTATCGAGGGTGCCGAGGGTCAGAGCCTGTCGCTCAACGACGTCACGGCCAACACCAAGTGGGTCGGCGACGTGATTGAGGAGCTCGACCCCATCTCTTCGAGCTATACGCTCGAGGTGTCGAGCGCGGGTATGGCGCGCCCGCTGCGCCGTCCGCGTGACTTTGCCCGCTTTGTGGGCGAGGACTGCGAGCTTTCCTCCACCGCCACCGAGGGCCGTCGCAAGTACTCCGGCAAGATTGCCGCCGCGACCGAGACCAACGTAACCCTCGAGCTCGAGGACGGCGAGTCTGTCACCCTCGATTTTTCCGATGTTAAAAAGTGTAAGTTGAAGCCCGTCTATGACTTCAAGCCCGCGAAGGAAGGAAACTAACATGGCAGCATCCGACATGATGTCCGCCCTGATGGAGCTTTGCCAGGAGAAGCACATCGACCAGCTCTACCTGATCGACCGCCTGGAGCAGTCGCTCGCCAAGAGCTATGCCGAGATCCTGCATCTTGAGTGGGGCGCCAAGGTGACCATCGACCGCACCACCGGCAAGATCTATGTCTACCGCCTGGAGCCGATCGACGATTCCATGGACGAGGAGGGCAACTTCACCGAGTTCGAGGAGATCGACGTCACCCCCAAGAACACCAGCCGTATCGCCGCCCAGCACGCCAAGGCCGAGATCAACGCCATCGTGCGCAACTCCGCCCGCGAGCAGATCTACGAGGAGTTCTCCGGCCGTATCGGCGACCTCATCAGCGGTACCGTACTGCAGTCCACACCCGACTTTACGATCGTCAAGATCCGCGAAGGCGTCGAGGCCGAGCTTCCGCACTTTGATCAGCGCCGCTACGAGAACGAGCGCAACGAGCGTCCCATGGGCGAGCGCTATCTGCACAACCAGCACATCAAGGCCGTGATCATTGACGTTCGCGACCCCAACTCCACGCTTCCGCCGGTTCGCGGCGAGCACAGCCGTCCGCCGATCGTTATCTCGCGTACCCACCCCGAGCTCATGCGTCGTCTGTTTGAGCAGGAGGTGCCCGAGATTTACGAGGGCACCGTCCAGATCAAGTCGATCGCCCGCGAGCCCGGCCAGCGCTCCAAGGTCGCCGTCCACTCGCTCGATGACCGCCTGGATCCCGTGGGCGCCTGCGTCGGTCCCAAGGGCAGCCGTGTGCGCGCCGTCGTGGGTGAGCTGCGCGGTGAGCGCGTCGACGTCATCCTGTGGGATGCCGATCCGGCCGTCTACGTCGCCAACGCCCTGTCGCCCGCCAAGGTCACTCGCGTCCTTATCGACGAGGAGAAGGCCTATGCCGGCGTCATTGTGCCCGACGACCAGCTTTCGCTCGCCATTGGCAAGGAGGGCCAGAACGCCCGCCTGGCCGCACGCCTGACCGGCTGGCACATCGACATTAAGTCCGAGACCCTTGCCGCCGACATCCTCAAGAACGTTCCCGTTCACGAGGAGCCTGCCGCCGACCTGATCGGTGACGAGGAGGATGACGACGCCCGTCGCTGCGAGTACGTGTCCGAGGACGGCATCCAGTGCCGCAACCAGGCCCGTCCCGGTTCCCGTTTCTGCGGTGTCCACGACACCGACGCCTTCGATGATGCGGAGGACCTGATCTAGCGCGCGGTTGCGCTGGACAGGTTCCGGCGCACATCCCACGCTCGTTCAGTCTCTAGGCACCCAAGGTGCCAGAAAGGGTAGGTGAAGTCATATGGCAAAAGTCCGTGTGTCCACCCTGGCCAAAGAGTTCGGCATGACCTCCAAGGAACTGATGGGTCACCTCGCCGAAATGAAGATTCCCGCTAAGTCTGCTTCCTCCGCCCTGGAGGACGCTTATGTTGCCATGGTCCGCAAGCAGCTTGCCTCGGTGATCGAGGCCCGCGCCCAGGAAGTCGAGGCCGCCAAGCAGGCCGAGGAGGAGGCTGCCGCCGCCGAGGAGGCAGCGCGTGCCGCCGAGGCCGAGCGCGAGCGCATCGCCGCCGAGAAGGCACGCGAGGAGGAGCGCCGCCAGTTTGCCGCCGCCCAGGCCGCCGAGGAGGCAGCCCGTGCCGAGGCCGAGGCCAAGAAGAAGGCCGAGCAGGAGCGCCTTGCCCGCGAGAAGGAGGAGGCTGCTCGCGAGGCCCAGCGCCGCGCCGTTCCCGCTTCCGACTCCGGTTCGCGCTTCCGTTCGCTGCTCGATCAGATCGCCGCACAGGAGACCGTGCTCAAGGAGAAGAAGGACGCCGAGGACAAGGCCAAGGCCGAGCGCGGCAACCGTCGCGGCGGCAACAGCGATCGTCGTGGCGGCCGTCGCAACGACCGCAACGCCTCCGAGAGCCGCCCGCACAGCCATCGCACCAATGCCAGCAACAATGTCGCTGCCGGCATGGATTTCCCCAACCCCGATAAGCAGGGCAAGGGCAAGAAGCGCAAGGGTGGTCACAACAGCGAAGAGGACCACTACAGCCGCATGGCGCGCGAGGCCGAGGAGTACAGCCGCGAGAAGGTTCTCGAGGAGGCCCGTGCCGCCGTCGAGGAGGCCTCTCGCGAGTCCACCGGTCGCCGCAAGAAGCGCAAGGAGAAGCGCGAGCGCGAGGCCGCTAGGGCTCAGGAGGAGCGCAAGATTGAGGAGGCGCTGGCCCAGGGCGTGAACCCCGAGGAGCTCGACGCCATCAAGGTCTCCCAGGGCGTTACCGTCCAGGAGCTTGCCGAGGCGCTCGACGTTCCGGCCAACGACATCATCAAGCGCCTGTTCCTGCTGGGCACCCCGCTCACCATGACGCAGTCCATGTCCGACGACCTTGTCGAGCTCGTTGCCGACGACTTGGGCCGTCAGATCAGGATCATCACCCCCGAGGAGGAGAACACCTTCTCGTTCTACGACGATCCCGCCGACCTTAAGCCCCGCGCCCCGGTCGTCACCGTCATGGGTCACGTCGACCACGGCAAGACGAGCCTGCTCGACGCCATCCGTCACACCGGCGTTGCTGCCGGCGAGGCTGGCGGCATTACCCAGGCCATCGGCGCATCGCAGGTCATGATCAACGACCGCAAGATCACCTTCATCGATACCCCGGGCCACGCTACCTTTACGGCCATGCGTGCCCGTGGCGCCAAGGTGACCGACATCGTCATCCTGATCGTCGCCGCCGACGACGGCGTCATGCCCCAGACGGTCGAGTCGATCAACCACGCCAAGGCCGCCGGCGTTCCCATCGTCGTCGCCGTCAACAAGATCGATAAGCCCGGCGCCAACCCCGACCGCGTGCGCCAGGAACTCACCGAGTACGGCGTTATCCCCGAGGAGTGGGGCGGACAGAACATGTTCGTCAACATCTCGGCCAAGCAGAAGATCGGTATCGACGACCTTCTGGAGACCGTGCTGCTCCAGGCCGATGTGCTCGAGCTCAAGGCCAATCCCGATACCTTCGCCTCGGGCAACGTCCTCGAGGCCAAGCTCGACAAGGGCCGCGGCTCGGTCGCTACCGTGCTCGTGACCCGCGGTACCCTGCACGTGGGCGATACGCTGGTCGCCGGCCTTACCTATGGCCGCGTTCGCGCCATGCTCGACCCCAAGGGCCGCGCCGTCACCGAGGCCGGTCCCTCCGACGCCGTCGAGATCCTGGGCCTGCAGTCCGTTCCCAACGCCGGTGACGAGTTCCGGGTATTCGAGGACGAGCGCGAGGCGCGCGCCCTGGCCGATGAGCGCTCGCTCAAGGCCCGCATCGAGGAGCAGAGCCGCGTGAAGCACGTCACGCTCGAGAACCTCTTCGAGACCATCGCCGACGCCGAGGTCAAGGAGCTCAACCTGATCATCAAGGCCGACGTCCAGGGCTCCATCGAGGCCCTTCAGGACTCGCTCGACAAGATGGATCAGTCCGAGGTCCGCATCAACACGATCCACTCCGCGGTCGGTGCCATCAACGAGACCGACGTCGTCCTGGCCGACGCCTCCAACGCCATCATCATTGGCTTTGGCGTGCGTCCCGACGGTAAGGCCCGCTCCGCTGCCGAGCGCGAGGGCGTCGAGATTCGTTGCTACGACGTTATCTACAAGTGCCTCGAGGAGCTCGACGCTGCCCGTATCGGCATGCTCAAGCCCACCGAGGTCGAGGTCTCCACGGGTACCGCGACCGTCCTGGACACCTTTAAGGTGCCCAAAGTCGGTATCGCCGCCGGTGTCCGCGTCGAGGAGGGCGAGATCGCCGCGACCGATTCCGTGCGCCTGGTGCGCGACGGCATCGTTGTCTTTAACGGTAAGATCGCCTCGATGCGCCACTACAAGGACGAGGCCAAGAGCCTCAAGAGCGGTTCCGAGGGCGGCATTGGCCTGGAGAACTTCCAGGACATCAAGCCCGGCGACCAGATTGAGGGTTACCGTATCGACCAGGTTGCCCGTACCGAGTAGGGGGTAGCGCTATGAAGCAAACGCAGGCAACCCGCCGTCTGGGCGAGCAGCTTCGCGAGAAGCTCGGTTATATCCTTCTCTTTGAGGTTTCCGATCCGCGTCTCGACCTGGTCACCCTGACCGCGGTCGAGGTCGCGGTGGACCGTTCGTTCGCGCGCGTGTACGTGTCGTGCGATGCGAGCCGCTACGATGAGGTCATGGAGGCGCTCGCCAGCGCCAAGGGTCGCATTCGCAGCCTGTTGGCTCGCTCGCTCGACTGGCGCGTCACGCCCGAGCTCGATTTTCGCATCGATCGCTCGACCGATGAGGCCGAGCGCATTACGCGTGCGCTGGAGAATGTCCCGGCCACGCTGGCGATCGAAAAGGACGAGGACGGCTATCCCATAGCGGATGCCGCCCAGGAGGCAGCTTTAGATGACTAATTCCGCCGACCTCGTCTCGTGCGAGTCTGCAGATATTAAACGACGCATCCTCGAGCTTATCGAGGGTGCGTCCTCCATTGCGATCTCGGGTCATACCTCTCCCGACGGCGATGCCCTGGGCTCCGTGTTGGGCCTGGGTCTCTCGCTCATGAAGGCGTTCCCCGACAAGGACATCGCGCTGCTGCTCGCAGACGACGATCCCGTTCCGCGTATTTACCGCTTTATGGAAGGCGCCGATCGTCTGGTGCCGGCTTCGAGCTTTACGGGCGATCCCGACCTGTTTATCTCGGTGGATGTGCCGGTTGTCGAGCGTCTGAACAACTCGGCCGACGTGCTCCGCCGCTCCAAACATGTGGTGTGCTTTGACCACCATCCGGCGCGCGAGGAGTTTGCCGAGGTAAGCCTGAGGCGTGTCGATGCTGCGGCGTGCGCCATGATCATCGACCGCTTTCTGGATGATTGCGGCATTGTCGTTCGCGATCGCATCGCCACCTGTCTGCTCTGCGGCCTGGTTACCGATACCGGTCGTTTTCAGTATCAGAATGCCGATGCCGCTGCGTTCCATGCGGCCTCGCGCCTGGTGGCGCACGGTGCCGACCCGGCGCGTGTCGCGCTCGAGGTCTATCAGAGCATGCGCGTCGAGTTCTTGCACCTCAAGTCCATCGTCATGGGCCGCATCAAGACGGTCGCGCACGGGCGCGTGGCGTATAGCTACGCGTACGAAAGCGACCTTAAGGAATGTGGCGTCACCTCGGATGAGTGCGACGGCTTGGTCGATGTGGTGCGCTCGGTGATGGGTGTCGAGGTCTGCCTGTTCCTTAAGGGCATCGAGGGCGATACCAAGGTGCGCGGAAACCTGCGCTCCAAGGGCGACATGGATGTCTCCGAGATTGCGGCCAACTTTGGCGGAGGCGGACATCACGCTGCCGCCGGCTTTACCAATAACGGAACGATTTTCGAGACGCTCACCGCGGCACTTCCCATGCTGGCCGAGCTGGTAGGGGAGGACCCCGCTTCGGTGACCGTCGAGCTTTAACTTTTTGGATGGTACATGGCTCGTCGTACGCCTTCTCAATTGAATATGCTGCTCGCCGTCGATAAACCGGTGGGCTGCACGTCCCACGACGTGGTATCGCGGTGCCGGCGCGCCCTCCATGAGCGGCGCGTCGGTCATGCCGGCACGCTCGACCCCATGGCGTCGGGTGTCATGGTGGTGGGCGTGGGCCAGGCTACGCGTCTGCTGGGCATGCTTACCCTCGATACCAAAAGTTACGTCGCCGATATCTCGTTTGGCGCCGAGACCAATACCGACGATGCGGAAGGCGAGGCCATCCGTACTGTTGCCATTGCACCTGATCTGCGCGATCCGGCCTATGCCCGTGAGCGCTTGAGCGCCATGCTGGGCCCTCAGATGCAGGTCCCGCCGGCGTTTTCGGCTATTTCGGTCAACGGCGTGCGCGCCTATAAGTCTGCACGTGAGGGCAATGCCGTTGAGTTGCCTGCGCGCCCGGTCGAGGTATATTCTGCCGACCTGATCGCCGTGAGTGGCGAGGGCGATTCCTGCATTTGGACCGTTGCCTTCTCGGTGAGCAAGGGCACCTATATCCGTGCGCTCGCTCGCGACCTGGGTCGCGCCTGCGATAGTGCCGCGCATATTTCCGCGCTGCGCCGTACCGCTTCTGGCATTGTCTCCATCGGTGCCTGCCATGCAGTCGAGGAGCTTTCTGCCGAGTCCGCTGCCGGCTTTGCCTTGGACCCCATTGCGGCCCTCGGCGCCACGCGCGTCGACTTGCCGGGCAATCTTGCCGACGATCTGCTGTGCGGTCGTCGTATTCCTATTGATCGCGCGCTCGCCGGCTTCGATGTGTCTAAAGCACCGTTTGCGCTGGTGCTCGATGGCGGGTTCAAGGCTTTGGCTCGTATCGAGGATGGTCGCTTTGTGATGGAGCACGTCTTTCCGCAGGCGATCGGCGGTGTTCGATGATGCTGGACCCTCGCGAGCTCGCGCGCACATTTTTTGTGGGCGCGGCGGCGGAGGCCCGCATCGTTTTGGCTGATGCTTTTGGTGACTGCGAGTCTATGGGTGCCGCCTCGATTGCCATCGGCGTGTTCGATGGCGTACATAGGGGACATCGTGAGCTGATCGACGCGGTCATTCGCGATGCGCGCGTCCGCGGCTGCAAAGCGGTTGTCGTAACGTTTGACCCTGATCCAGATGTTGTGGTGAGCCCTGCGCCCGCTCAAAAATTGATGACGACGGCCGACCGCCTACATGCCCTGGCTCAGACTGGGGTCGATGCCGTGGTGGCTGTTCCCTTTACGCCTGCGGTAGCGTCGCTCGACCACGTGGGCTTTCTTGAGCTGTTGGCGCATGCTGTCGACATTCGCTCCATTCGCGTTGGCAGCGATTTTAGGCTGGGCCGCGGCGGTGCCTCGGGCGTTGCCGAGATGAAGGCATGGGGTGTCGAGCGCGGTGTTGACGTGTATGGGCACAATTTGCTGTGCGAGGCCGGCGAGGCTATCTGCGCCACCCGCATTCGACGTGAGCTGAGCTTGGGCCACGTTGAGCTGGCGGCCGATCTACTCGGCCGTCCCTATATGGTGCGCGGCGGCGTGATTCGCGGTCGCCACGAGGGCTCCGATATGGGATTTCCGACGGCAAACCTGCTGGTGCCAAACGGAATCCAGCTGCCTGCCGATGGCGTCTACGAGGGCCTTGTGCTGGTCGACGATACCGTGTGGCCCGCTGCCGTCAACGTGGGCCTGCCGCCGACGTATGCCGACGATGCCGCCTCGGCGCATCTCGAGGCCAACTTGATCGGGTATGCGGGCGACCTGTATGGACGTTCGGTTTCGTTGGCGTTTACGCGTTGGCTGCGTCCTTCGCGCGTGTTTGATTCGCTGGACGAGCTTATCGCGACCGTCGAGGGTAATATTGACGACATCCGTCATAACTTGGGTGAGCAGGGGGTGGGCATCCGTGATTAGCGATGAGGAGAAAGACCAGGTGCGCGCTGCGTCCGACCTGGTTGCCATCGTGCAGGAAACGGTTGAGCTCAAGCCCCGCGGCCATGAGTTTTGGGGTTGCTGCCCCTTCCATGGCGAAAAGACCCCATCGTTTCACATTATCCCCGCTACGCAGGTGTGGCACTGCTTTGGCTGTGGCGAGGGCGGCGACGTCTTCACCTACATCATGAGGCGCGAGAACCTGAGCTTTCCCGAGTCGATTCGCTACCTGGCCGATCGTGCCGGAATTGAGCTGCACGATACCGGCGCGCAGCGCGATCGCGGCACCAAGCGCGCCCGCATCTATGACCTGTGCGCCGAGACGGCCCAGTTCTATCACACCATGCTCATGCGCGGTAAGGACAGCCGTCCGCGCGAGTACTTTGCCAGCCGCGGTATGGGTGGCGACGTCTGCCGTCGCTACTGCCTGGGCTTTGCGCCGGGTCGCAATATGTTGGTGGCCCATCTGTCGCAGAAGGGCTTTACCCCGCAGGAGATGATCGACGCCAACGTGGCCGTGAGCCGCGGGCGCGGACAGCTCGCCGATCGTTTTTACGACCGCGTGATGTTTCCCATCTTTGACGAACAGGGTCATAACATCGCCTTTGGCGGTCGTATTATGGGCGACGGCCAACCCAAGTACCTCAACACCGCCGAGACGAGCGTGTTTCATAAAAAGAGAAACCTCTACGGCTTTAACTGGGCCAAGGAGTTTATCGTCGCGCAGGATACCGCCATCGTGGTGGAGGGATATACCGACTGCATCGCCTGCTGGGAGGCGGGGATCAAAAACGTCGTCGCCACGCTGGGCACGGCGCTGACGGAACATCACGTAAAGACGCTCACCCGTTTTGCCAAGCGCATCGTGTATATGTTCGATGGTGACGCCGCCGGTCAAAAGGCCGCGCGCCGCGCGATTCAGTTTATCGAGCAGGACTCGATGGACCTGCGCTGCGTGGTGCTTCCCGACGGCAACGACCCTATGGAGTTCATCTCCGCGCATGGTGGCGAGGCACTGCAGGCGCGTATCGCCGCCGCCGAGCCCCTCATGGACTTTGTGTACCGCTCACTGCAGGAGTCGAGCGACATTACCACGCCGGGCGGTCGCGCCAAGGCGCTCGAGGATGCGCTGACGCTCATCTATCCGCTGCGCGATAGCTACATGATCGATACGTACTTTATCCAGATAGCCGACCTTCTGGGCCTGGATTTGGAGACGGTACGCTCGAGCTCGGGCCGTGTGTTTCGCGATGTCGCCAAGCGCGAGGACGCCGAGCGTCGTCGCGAGCAGAACTACGAGCGCCAGCGGGCACAGGCCGAGCGCGCAGGCAGCGCGGGCGGTCGGGTGTCCGGTCCGCAGGGGGCATCTCGCGGCGCCTGGGCGTCGGGGACGACGCCGCCGGTATCCGCACCGGTCGAGGAGGAACCGTACGACTATGTGCCGCTCGAGGCCTACGGGGCCGCGCCGGTCGAGGTCGTCGACGATATGCCGCCGATCGATGTGCCTGCTGGCATGGACGCGGCGCCCGCGGGGTCTGCTTCGACCGCTTCCGTTCCGGCGACGCCGATTGTGCTGACCGATCTGGAGCGGAAGTCTCTGGCGGGGGAGCGCGAGCTGTTGACGATGCTCACCAGCTACCCCGACCTATTCCGCGCGTACACCGATCGCATCTGCTCGATTGAGTGGGTAGACCCCCGTCACGAGTCCATCGCGTGGGCCGTGCTCGCGACGCCGCCGGGCACCGACCCCGCGGCGTGCATGGACGCCGCGCGCGCGGTGTGTCCCGAGGCGGCTTCGCTTGTCAGCGCCGGGCGCATCTCGGCGACGAGCAAGCACCCCACCGAGACGAACATCGTCTTTATGCTCGATACGCTTGAGCTTTACACCATCAAGCGCCGTATGCGGGCTGCCCAGGCCAAGCTGCGCCAGGACCGGTCGCTCGACGATGACGCGCGCCGTGCATTGACCATGCAGGCCGCGCAGGATTCTTTGCGCCAGCGCGAGCTCCAGAAGTCGATTGGCGGCGTGGCCGATCCGTTCCGGTTGATTGGTTTGGAGGCCGCGGGTCCCGATCAGGCCTAGATGTTGTGGTCAATCGGCATGTTATCTGCTATATCCAGTCTGAATTTTGGGTATAGACGTGTAAGTGTGTGCTAAAGTAATGTGTCCTGTGGACTACGAAGGGAGAATCTGTGCCAAATAAGACTGAGAGCACGGGTACTGGGCTGGAATCCTACGTTGCTAAGCTCATGGGCAACGGCTCAAACAGGACTTCGGTAACCGAGGACGAGATCCAGGTCGTCCTGAAGGATATCGATGTTTCTGACGAGCAGCTCAACGCGGTCTATTCCGCGCTGCGCAACAGCGGCATCCAGATTATCTCCGCGAGCGGAAACGACGACGCCCCCATGGACGTCGACGATGACGATAACGATACCGACGATTTCGATGACGACGAGGAGCACGATTCCGGCTCGCTCGACGATCATGAGCTTAAGATGGCCCGTCAGGCCGATGCCGAGATGGGTTCTTGCAAGAGCAAAAAGAAGCGCACCGTCCGCACGTCCCGTTCGCGTTCTCGCGTGCGTGGCATCGATGCCTCCACGGTGATGCTGACCGGTGACCCGGTTCGTATGTACCTTAAGGAGATCGGCAAAGTCGACCTGCTGACCGCCTCCGAAGAGGTCGATCTGGCCATGAAGATCGAGGCCGGTCTCGATGCCACCGAGAAGCTCGAGGCCGCCGAGGCGGGCGAGATCGAGCTCACCCGCGCCGAGATGCGTCGTCTGACTCGTATCGAGAACGTGGGCCTCGAGGCCAAGCAGGCGCTCATCAGCGCCAACCTCCGTCTGGTCGTCTCCATCGCCAAGCGCTACGTCGGTCGCGGCATGCTGTTCCTGGATCTGATCCAGGAGGGCAATCTCGGTCTGATCCGCGCCGTCGAGAAGTTCGACTACCAGAAGGGCTTCAAGTTTTCCACGTACGCCACGTGGTGGATCCGTCAGGCCATCACGCGCGCTATCGCCGACCAGGCCCGTACCATCCGTATTCCCGTACACATGGTCGAGACCATCAACAAGCTTGTCCGCGTGCAGCGCCAGCTCCTCCAGGATCTGGGTCGCGACCCGACCCCCGAGGAGATCGGTGCCGAGATGGACATGAGTGCCGACCGCGTCCGCGAGATTCAGAAGATCTCGCAGGAGCCCGTGTCGCTCGAGACTCCTATCGGCGAGGAAGAGGATTCCCAGCTGGGCGACTTTATCGAGGACTCCCAGGCCATCGTTCCGCCCGATGCCGCCAGCTTCTCCATGCTGCAGGAGCAGCTCACCCAGGTGCTCGACTCGCTTGCCGATCGTGAGCGCAAGGTTATTGAGCTGCGCTTTGGACTTGTCGACGGACATCCCCGCACGCTCGAGGAAGTCGGCCGCGAGTTTGGTGTCACGCGCGAGCGCATCCGCCAGATCGAGTCCAAGACCCTGGCCAAGCTCCGCCACCCCAGCCGCTCCAGTAAGCTCAAAGACTATATCGAAAGCTAGTCATGCAAGAAGCGCCCTCAAGCACATCCGCTTGAGGGCGCTTTCATGTAACAAGGGCCGGCAGTTGGGGCACGGGTAGTCTTTTTGGGACGGGGCTTTTTTAGTCTTTTTGGGACGGGGCTTTTTTAGCTGCCCTATCTCAATGCGCGGCTCAAGCTTTAAAAGCCCCAGATTGGGTAGCTAAAAAAGCCCCGTCCCAAAAAGACTACCCTGGGCGTCTGGTTGATTAGTCGTTGGGGACGTTCTTGAATGACTAGTCGTTTAAGAACGTCCCCAACGACTGGGTCGGAAAATTTCTCAAAAAAGTTCTTGCCCTGAGCTGATTCGTCCGTATAATAAACTTCGTTGCTTGAGAGCATGCACCTATTCCTCGGTAGCTCAATGGTAGAGCACGCGGCTGTTAACCGCGCTGTTGTAGGTTCGAGTCCTACCCGGGGAGCCAGAATTTCTCAGCCCAATCTGCTGGGCTTTAAATTCCTCGGTAGCTCAATGGTAGAGCACGCGGCTGTTAACCGCGCTGTTGTAGGTTCGAGTCCTACCCGGGGAGCCAGATTGTAAAACCCGTCGCTTTTGCGGCGGGTTTTTTCATGCCGCGATTGCTTAACGCAAACGTTGCCATATCAACATTTCGTGTCGAGGATGTAATCCCGCGACCCACCACCTCAACATGGCGCGGTCGTTGTAGAATATTGCAATGATTGCTCCCACGACATGGTGCCGCGAGCACCAGATAAGGAGATTCTTGTGTCTGAGACCATTAACGGCAGCCTGAGCGTCTCGAACGACGTTATTGCCGATATTGCCGGTTATGCCGCGATGACGTGCTATGGCGTCGTCGGTATGGCCGAGCAGCTCCAGGGCGCCGAGAGCGTGCGCCTGCTTGCCGGTCAGCGCCTCCGCAAGGGCGTGCTTGTCTCCGCCGACGAGAACGGCCTTACGGTCGACCTTCACGTCGTGCTCGAGAACGGCGTCAACATGAAGTCCGTCTGCCACAATCTTTCGAGCTCCGTTGCCTTCACCCTGCAGGAGATCGCCCAGATCGATCCCGCCAGCCTTAAGATCGGCATTCATATCGACGCGCTCAAGAGCCGTCTGAACTAGCATCCGAAAACGGAGATTCAAATACTCATGATTGTAAAGACCATTCGCACCTGTTTTCCGATCGCTGCGGCTGCCGTTTCCGACAAGGCCGAGGAGATCAATAAACTCAACGTCTTTCCCGTGCCCGACGGTGACACCGGCACCAACATGTCGCTCACGCTCGCCTCGGTGACCAAGGAGCTTTCCGCCCTTCCCGCCGATGCCGATATGGAGGCCATCGCCGGCGCCATCACCCACGGCTCCCTCATGGGCGCCCGCGGCAACTCCGGCGTTATCACCTCGCAGATCCTGCGCGGCGTGGCCGAGGGGCTCGTCTCTGTCGATGAGCCCATCACGTCTGCCGACATCGCGCATGCTTTCCGTCGCGCCGTCAAGGTCGCCTTCCAGGCCGTCCGCAAGCCCATCGAGGGCACGATTCTTACGGTCCTGCGCGACGTCTCGACCAAGGCCGACGAGTGCGAGAAGAAGAAGTTCTCGGCCGAGGACGCGCTCGACGCCATCGTCGTCGAGGCCTACCAGTCTGTGGCTCGCACGCCCGACCTGCTGCCCGTTCTGAAGGAGAACGGCGTGGTCGACTCCGGCGCCTTTGGCTTCGCCATCTTCCTGGAAAACTTCGTTGCCGCTGCTCTGGGCCGCAGCACCGTTGTCGAGGATTTCTCCACCACGTTTGATTCCGCTGGCTCTGCCCGCGATGCGGCCCTCGGTCGCGTCGAGATCGAGGCCAACGACGACTGGGAGGGCTCGGAGTTCCGCTACTGCAACGAGTTCCTCTTTAAGGCCGACGCCCCGTTTGACGAGGACGAGTGCCTTAAGTTCCTGGGTTCCATGGGCGACTGCGAGCTGCTCGTGGGCGCCTACCCCGACTACAAGATCCACGTGCACTCCAACACCCCCAACCTGGTGCTCGAGCACATGCTGCAGCTTGGCCAGATCTACGAGGTCTTTATCCACAACATGGAGATGGAGGCCCACGACCGTACCGCTAAGATCCACGAGGACCAGCAAAAGGCTGCCGAGCCCGCCAAGGCCCTGGGTTTTGTCGCCGTTGCCGCCGGTTCCGGTGAGGCCGACATCCTCAAGTCCCTCGGCGTCGACGTGGTCGTTTCGGGTGGCCAGACCATGAACCCCTCGACCGCCGACCTGCTGGGCGCGGTGGACCAGGTCAACGCGACTTCGGTCATCATCCTGCCCAATAACGGCAATATCCGTATGGCTGCCGAGGCTGCTGCTTCTGCCTGCACCGACAAAAAGGTCGCCGTGGTTCCCACCAAGACCGTTCCGCAGGCGTTCTCCGCTCTGTTCGCGGTGCTGCCCGATTCCGAGCTCGAGGACGCCGTCGCCGCCATGGTCGATGCCATCAGCGAGGTTCGCGATGGCGAGGTCACCCGTGCCGTGCGCGATTCCAGCGCCTCTGACGGCTCGCCGATTCACTCCGGTGACGTCATGGGTATCATTGCCGGCTCCATCGACGTGGTCGGCTCCGATGTGAAGCAGGTCACGCTCGACTGCATCAACCGCATGCAGGAGGAAGAGGAGGGCGACGCGCTGACGATTCTGGCCGGCGAGGAGCTGTCCGATGAGGCCTTCCAGGAGATCGTCGACGCCATCGAGGAGGCTCAGCCCGACCTCGAGATTGACGCCCATCGTGGCGAGCAGCCGCTCTATCCCGTGATCTTCTCGATCGAGTAGGCATCTGCCCATGTCCGAGCTGTGCTCCGTGCCGCGCGTCTCGGAGCGCTTTGCCCAGAGCAATGCGCTCGACGAGGATATCGCGCGACTCAAATATGTTTCGGGTAAACGTGAGGAGGCCCTTCGCCGTCTGGGAATTAGGACGGTGGGGGACCTCCTTCTCCATATCCCTCATCGATATCTGGACTTTACACGCTCCTGGTCCATCGAGATGGCGCCTATCGGTACGGTGTGCACGATCGTCGCCACGGTCGATCGTATCGTTCAAAAGCAGCCCCGCCCGCGTATGCAGGTTACCGAGGTCTCGCTTGTGGACGAGACGGGCGTGCTGCAAGTCGCTTTTTTCCGCCAGCCCTGGATTGCCCAGCAGCTCAAGCAGGGCGATCGCCTGGCCGTGATGGGTAAGGTCGAATTTGCCTACGGCTTTAAGCAGATGGCCTCGCCGCATTTCGAAAAGCTCGAGGACGGGCGTGCCGCGGGCACCATCCTTCCGGTTCACTATGTGAGCGACGGTGTGAGCCAGGCTTGGATGCGCCGTATCGTGAGCGGCGCGCTCGAGATTGTCGGCAATCCCTTCGACCCGATTCCCGCGCCCCTGCGCGCCAAGCGACGCCTTATGAGCAGCGCCCGTGCGCTGCGTTCGATTCACTTTCCCTCGAGTATGGCCGAGCGCGATATCGCGCGCGCACGGCTTGCCTATGAGGAATGCCTCTATCTTCAGCTGGCGCTTCGTCTGCGCAACGACGGCGGTATGGTCGAGGTGGTTCCCTACACCCATACCGCGGGTGGTCATTTGACGGCGCTTAGGCGGGCCCTGCCGTTTTCGCTGAGCGACGAGCAGGAGGCCGCGTTCCAAGACATCCTGCATGACATGTGCGATGGCGACCACGTGATGAACCGCTTGCTGCTGGGCGATGTCGGTACCGGCAAGACCGCCGTCGCCGCCTGCGCGCTGGCAGTCGCGGCCGATTCGGGTACCCAGTCCTGCGTCATGGCACCCACGGGCGTGCTGGCGCGTCAATATGCCGATAAGACCGGTCCTTTGCTCTCGCAGGCCGGTATGTCCTGGGCGCTCCTGACGGGTGCTACCCCGGCCGCCGAGCGCGAGCGCATCCATGCACAGCTGCAGTCTGGTGAGCTCGATGTGCTCTTTGGTACCCATGCGGTCCTTTCGGATAACGTAACGTTTAAACATCTTTCACTCGTCGTTATCGACGAGCAGCACCGGTTTGGCGTGGGGCAGCGCAATGCCTTGCGTGCCAAAGGCCCAGGTGCGGACTTGCTCGTTATGACGGCCACGCCTATTCCGCGCACACTGGCGCTTTCGGTCTATGGCGACCTGGACACGTCCATCATTCGTCATCGCCCCGTCCCTGGGGCCGGCGTCTCGACGCGCGTGCTCACCGAGTCGAGCCGCGACCTGGCTTACGGTGCCATTCGCGAGGCGCATGCCCAAGGACAGCAGGCTTACGTTATCTGCCCGCTTGTGGAGCCGAGTGACTCCGCGGACGATTTGGAAGACGTTCCCGGCATTGCTCGCGACGATGAAGGTCGCGTAACGGTGCCCGTGCCGTTGCACGACACCGCGACCGAGCTCGACCGCCTGCGTCTGGCATTGCCGGGGCTTTCCGTCGAGCGTCTTCACGGCCGCATGCCGGCGGGGGAGAAGGACCGCGTGATCGACGCCTTTAAGCGCGGCGAGATCGACGTGCTCGTCTCGACTACGGTGGTCGAGGTGGGCGTCGACGTGCCCAACGCCACCGTCATGGTTATCGAAAACGGCGAGCGCTTTGGCTTGGCGGCCCTGCATCAGCTTAGAGGCCGCGTGGGCCGCGGCAGCGTGTCGGGCACGTGCCTGGTCATGACGCATTCCAAGGGCAATGGCGGTGTGTCTGCTGCGCAAGACCGCCTGCGGGCGCTCGAAAAGACCGCTGACGGTTTTGCACTTGCGCAGATGGACCTGCGTTTGCGCCACGAGGGCGAAATCTTGGGTTATCGCCAACATGGCGGTGTGACGCTGCGTTTTGTGGACCTGGACGCCGACGAGGATCTTATCGAATGGGCCCATTTGGACGCGGTCGAGCTCTTGCGGTATGCTTGCAACCTTGACTCCGTGGCGACGCGTCCCTTGCGCGATGCGGTCGCCACGCGTTATCGACATATCTTCAAGGAGGTCAGCGGAGGATGAGAATCATCGGCGGTGAATGGCGCGGCCGCAAGATCGAAGAGCCGCGTGGGCGCGATGTCACCCGTCCCACGACCGACCGCGTGCGCGAGGCATGTGCGTCCATGGTCATGTCGGCATTCGATTTCGATCTGGACGAGGTCCGCGTGCTGGATGCCTTTGGCGGCTCCGGTGCCCTGGGAATCGAGATGCTCTCGCGCGGTGCTCGCTCGCTCATCACGTTCGAGATCGATCGCAATGCCGCCCGACTGATCACTAAGAATATCGAGTCGCTGTGTCGCGACCGCTCACGTTGGCGCGTCGTTACCGGCGATGTGTTGGCGAGCGCCTCGCGCGGCCGTGTTCCGGGCGGCCCCTTTGATCTGGTCCTGCTCGATCCACCCTATGCCTTTGGCGCCGAGCCGGTCGAGGAGCTGCTGCGCAATCTTGCCCAGCAGGGCTTGCTGGCACCAGGGGCCTTTGCCCTGTTTGAGCATGCCGCAAGCGACGCGGGCGCTCATCCGGCTGGTTTTGAGACCGTGCGAGAGAAACGCTACGGCATTACCTCGGTTGACTTGCTGCGCTGGGTGGCCGCGGACGAGTGCGACCATGCTAATGACAGCGATATTGACGAGGACGTGCCTTTGGAGGATACCCATGAATGACACTATCAACCGCGTGATCGTTCCGGGTACGTTTGACCCCATCACGTTTGGTCACATCGATGTAATCCGCCGCGCCCGCCGCATTTTTCCCAGCGTGATTGTCGCCGTGGCGGAGTCGCAGGGCAAAAACGGCGTGGGCACCACCTTTATGCTCGATGAGCGCGTGGCGTTGGCCCGCGAGGCCCTGGGCGATATTGACGGTGTCGAGGTACTGCCCTTTACCGGCCTGTTGGTCGATTTTGCCCGTGAGCAGGGTGCGGGTGCTGTGGTCAAGGGCCTGCGCGCCATGACCGACTTTGAGTACGAGCTGCAGCAGGCGGACCTCAACTATCGCCTGGACAACGAGCTTGAGTCCATTTTTGTCATGAGTGCGCCGCAGTACGGCTATATCTCGAGCTCGGTGGTTCGTCAGATCGCATCGCTCGGAAGCGATGTGTCGACGTTTGTGCCGCCCAATGTGGTCGAAGCGCTTAAACATCGCTTTTCGTGACGTTTCATATTGCCTGATGGCATGTGGTAAACTAACACGATGACATGTTACCTATGAAAGGAGACCGGATGCCGGGCGAGAATTTTCCTGGCGACAGGATCGTGAGCCTTGTCGAGGAGCTCGAGGGGCTCATCGAAGAGGCTAAGACGCCGTTCGGCAAGAATGCCCAGATGAAGGTTATCGATGCCGACGTCTTCTTTAACATCCTTGACGAGATCCGTATGAGCTATCCCGAGGAGTGGCAGAAGTCCCGTCGCATCCTCAAGGAGCGCGACGAGCTTATGGCTTCCGCCGCCGCTCAGGCCGATTCCATCATTGCCGATGCTCAGCAGCAGGCACTCACCATTGCCGGTGAGCAGGAGATCGTCCGCTTGGCGCAGCAGCAGGCCGACGATATCCGTGATCGTGCCCAGC
Organism: Collinsella sp. SGI.180; assembly: GCF_050313455.1. NCBI lineage: Bacteria > Bacillati > Actinomycetota > Coriobacteriia > Coriobacteriales > Coriobacteriaceae > Collinsella > Collinsella sp. SGI.180. The sequence continues at coordinate 48,494 of NZ_JBNPLL010000002.1, read as the reverse complement.
AGTACGAGCGCGAGACGCGCTATGCGGCTGAGGATTATGCCGAGCAGGTCTTTACGCATCTCGAGGAGAACCTCAAGAGCCTGACCGGCACCGTTACCCGTTGCCGTCAGCAGCTCAACGAGGGTGCCGCCCAGCAGAACGGTCAGTGGTAATGGCTGAGTTCCCGAGCGTTACCGTCGATCTTTCCGAGCAGCTCGAGTTTCCCGGAGACTCGTATCCGCTGACCGGCAAGGTCGATGTCGCCACCTACACGGTGGGCGAGAAGGAGTACCAGCTGCAGGACGGCATTGCTTACGACGTGGTTTTTACCAATGCGGGCACCGGTGTTCTGCTCTCCGGCATGGTTCGAGCGCACGCCACCGGCGAATGCGACCGCTGCCTTGAGCTCGCCTCGTTTGATATCGCCGGCGAGATCGAGGAGTTCTACCTCTTTGAGGAGCCCGAGGATCCCGAGGCCTACGAGGACGGTTACGAGCTTTTGGGCGAGGACCGCATTGTCGATCTGGGGGAGCCCATTAACGACGCCGTTGTCATGGACACGCCGTTTGTGGTGCTCTGCAAGCCCGATTGCCGCGGCCTGTGCCCCACCTGCGGCATCAATCTCAACGTCGAGCAATGCGATTGCGCCGCCCAGGCCGAGGCCGAATGGGCCGCTGCCACGGAAAATCCATTTGCAGCATTGAAGAATCTCAATCTTGATGAGTAAAAATGTGGTAGTATCGCTACTTGCGCGTAATCGCCACACTGGATAGTTCATAAGGAAGGTCACTATGCCCGTACCTAAACAAAAGCAGGGTCGTATCCGTACCCATACCCGTCGTTCCGCCAACATGAAGATCTCGGCTGCGGCTCAGTCCACGTGCCCCCGTTGCGGCGCTGTCAAGCTCCCGCACCACGTGTGCCCCAGCTGCGGTTTCTACAAGGACCGCGAGGTTATCGTTACCGAGTAACTGTATACTCTGGATACGATGCCATTCCAACTGGAACCATAATGGCCGGCTCAATGAGTCGGCCATTTTTGTATAAGGAGCACTTGAAATGAGTAACGTTCGCGTTTGTGTAGACGTTGTGGGTGGAGACGAGAAGCCCCAAGTTGTCCTCGACGGTATTGAGGCCGCACTTGCCGCCGATCCCGATATCGAGGTCATTGCTGTTGGCCCCGCCGATATCGTCAACCCCTTTGCCGCGGCGCACGCGCGCGTGGAGGCTCTGGAGGCCCCCGATGTCATCGCCATGGACGACGATCCCATCCGCGCCGTGATGACCAAGCGTAAGTCTTCGATCGTGCTTGCCTGCCGTGCTATTAAGAAGGGCAACGCGGACGCGTTTTTCTCCGCGGGGTCGACCGGCGCCATGACGGCTGCCGCCACCGCCTACGTGACGCCGTTTAGATATTTGGTAGAGGGTAAGAAGCAGCCGGTGCGCCCATGCCTCACCAATGCGCTGCCCAACCGCGCCGGTGGCCTTACGGTACTGTGTGACATGGGGGCCAACCCCGATGTCGAGGTCGACGACATGGTTCGCTTTGCCCAGATGGGTGCAGCCTATGCTCGCGTGGTCCTGGGCATCGAACATCCGCGTGTGGGCCTGCTTGGCAACGGCACCGAGGACGAGAAGGGTTCTAACTTTACCAAGACGTGCTTCCCGGCTATGAAAGCCGCGGTCCCCGGTTTTGTGGGCAACTGCGAGGGCACCGATCTTACGTCGGGCAATTTTGACGTTGTGGTCGCCGACGGCATGTCGGGCAATATTGCGCTCAAGGCAACCGAGGGCGCTGCCAAGTTTTTGCTGCAAGAGCTCAAGGGCGCCTTTATGTCTTCGCTCGGTACCAAGATCGCCGCGCTGCTCATCAAAAAGCAGATGCGCCAGATGAAAGCCAAGCTCTCGGGCGATGCCAAGGGCGGCGCGATCCTGCTGGGCCTTCGCGGCGTCGTTTTGATTGGCCATGGCGCCACGTCGGCCGAAGCCGTTAAAAACGGTACGCTCGCCGCGGCTCAGGCCGTTCGAGCCGGGCTTATCGAAAGCATTGCCAATTCCATGGAAGGTATCGTTTAGCAAGAGCTCCGTTACGTGGCTCAAGCTATGCATCGTGGGGTAGAATCGGAGCCGTGCTGCAATGCGGCTTCCGCCCGCGCGACACATTGTATTCCACGACTTATGAGAGGACGCGCTATGGATCGCTCCGAAATCTTTGACAAGATCGCCGAGGTCGCTGCCGACGTGCTGGGTGTTGACGTTGCCGAGATCAGTGATGAGACGACTTTTGACGACCTCGATGCCAATTCGCTCGAGCGCCTGCAGCTGGTGACGGCCATCGAGGACGAGTTTGACCTCGAGATCGATGACGAGACCCTGTTGTCGCTCACCTCCGTTGCCGACGCCGTCGACGCTATCGAAAACGCCAGGGAGGCCTAGGTCTTGGCTTTATCTCAGCGACTCACGCGCGCTCAGGAAATCCTGGGCCATGAGTTTAATAACAAGGTGCTGCTACGCGCGGCGCTCACCCACCCCTCGGCAGTAGAGGGGCAGCCGGTCTCTGCCAGCTATGAGCGGCTTGAGTTTTTGGGTGACTCCATTCTGGGCGCCGTGGTTGCCCGTTCGCTCTTTGAGTCTTATCCCGAGTTCGATGAAGGCAAGCTCACGCGTCTGAAGGTATCGCTTGTTTCGGGTGCCACGCTGTCCGAGGTTTCGCACGAGCTGGGCATCGACGACATCATCATCTTTGGCGCCTCCGAGACCGGTACCGGCGCGCGCGGCCTTAACTCGGCGCTCGAGAACGTCTATGAGTCGCTCGTGGGTGCGTTGTACCTCGATGCCGGCTGGGATGCGGCGGCGGAGTTCATCCATCGCACGCTTAAGCCCCATTTGGCCTCCGAGCGTGCCGAGCACCCCGCGAACCCCAAGTCGTTCTTGCAGGAGTGCGTGCAGGCAGACGGTCACGAGCCCCCGGCATACAAGCTGGTGGGCTCCGAGGGCCCGGCACATGCGCCCACCTTTACCGCCGTGGTGCTTGTCGACGGTATCCGTCAGGGCCGCGGCACCGGCGCCTCTAAGAAAGAGGCCGAGGGAGCCGCTGCACTCGAGGCGCTCGACCGCATGGGTTACACCACCAACGGTGTGATTCTCAACAAGAAGCCCGTTTAAGCGAGGAACCGTGTATCTCAAGTCCCTTACGCTCAAAGGGTTCAAGTCGTTTGCCGACCGCGCCCATATGACGTTTGAGCCGGGCCTGACCGTCATCGTCGGTCCTAACGGCTCGGGAAAATCGAATATCTCCGATTCGATTCTGTGGGTACTGGGTGAGCAGAGCGCCAAGCAGCTGCGCGGCCAGGCCATGGAGGACGTCATCTTCTCGGGCTCGTCGGCGCGCAAGCCGGTGGGCGTTGCCGAGGTCACGCTGGTGCTCGATAACTCGGACCATGTGCTGCCTGTCGACTTTGACGAGGTTGCCATCACCCGCCGCATGTATCGTTCGGGCGAGAGCGAATACCTCATCAATTCGAGTCCGTGCCGCCTGATGGATATCCAGGACATTTTGCACGATTCGGGCTTGGGTAAGGATACGCATTCCATTATCAGCCAGGGCAAGCTCGATGCCATTTTGCAGAGCCGTCCCGAGGAGCGCCGCGTCCTTATCGAGGAGGCTGCCGGCATTTCCAAGCACAAGCGCCGCAAGGAGCGTGCGCTCAAAAAGATTAAGTCGATGGACGAGCACCTTACTCGTGCGCGCGACATCAATAAGGAGATTGCCCGTCAGCTGCGACCGTTGGAGCGTCAGGTCGATCGCGCGCGCAAGTACAAAGAGCTGTCCTCGCGCGCGAACGAGCTTACGCAGATGCTGGCCGTTGACGAGCTTCGTTCGCTGCAGTCGCAGTGGAACGATCTGGAGAGCCGTTCCAAAGAGGGTGCCGCCGAGCTGGAGCTTGCGCAGTACCGCTTGGGCGAAAAGGAGCGCGAGCTCGAGAAGCTCCAGGTGATGCTCGAGGAAAAGGGCCTGTTTGTGGGTGACTTGGGCGAGCAGCGCCGTCATATGCAAGATGTGGTCGGCCGTATTAACTCCGATATGCGCCTGCTCGAGGAAAAGGGCCACAATATGGTGTCGCGCCTGTCCGATATGCGCGGCCAGATTTCGAGCTCCGAGCATCAGCGTCGTCGCGTGGTCGAGGAGCTCGAGGATGCTCGTGCCCAGCTAGAGGAAGTGACCGGTGCGCACATGCAGGCCCAGGACGACGTTGACGCCGCCGGCCCTGCCGCCGCCGAGCTCCATGAGCGCCGTGTTGCGCTCGACAATCAGATTTCGCAGCTTACGCGCGAGCAACGCGATGTGCAGCGCGTGGCCGACAAGGCTGCGCTCGAGCTTGCCAAGGTGAAAGACTCGCTGAGCAATGCCGAGGTCGAGGACAACATGTATGCCTCGCGCCTGGAGCAGATTGACGAGCAGCTCGAGGAGGTCACGGCCTCGCTCGAGAGCCGTCGCGACCGCGCCGAGGAGCTCGACGGCGCGCTCGATCAGGCTCGCCAAGCCCAGGCCGATGCGCGCCAGGCCACCGAGGTCGCCCGTGCGGCGTTGAAGGACTTGCGCGCCCGTGAGAGCGAGTCGCGCAACAAGCTGTCCGAGGTGCGCTCTGAGCTTGCGAGCCAAAAGAAGCTCGATGCCCGTATGGCCGATAGCTCGCCGTTGGTGAGCCGTCTGGTAGGGGCATTGGGCGATGACGTAACGGGCCGTCTGGGCGACGTGCTCGAGGCGCCGCGTGAGCTTGAGGGCCTGGTCGAGCAGCTGCTTGCCGGCGATATCGATGCCCTGTTGTTTGATGACGCCGCCACGCTTGAGCGTGCCGGTCGTGCGGCTTTGGACCAAAAGAAGGCCTCGGGCGAGGCACTGCTGGTGGCGCGTGGTGTGAGCGGCTCTGCTGCTGCCGAGGGCGCTGCCGGTTCGCGTCTGGTTGATCGCCTGTCCGTGCGTGCCGGTTATGGCCCGATTGTCGAGGCACTGCTCGGCGGCTATTACGTGGTCGATGACTTGCCTTGTGCGCTGGCGGCACCAGTCGTTGACGGTGTGACTTATGTGACGCCCGATGGCGCTCGCGTGAGCTTTGGTGGCCTGGTGCGCGTGGGGCTCGATGCCGGCGAGGCCTCGGGTGCCCTGGAGCGGAAGCGCCGCATTCGCGAGCTCGAAGGCCTGGAGCCCGATTTGGCTGCCGTTTTTGAGCATGTGTCGAACCAGGTTATCGAGGCCAATGCGGCCGTCGAGGAGGCGCGTGCCGCCGAGGGTGATGCCGCCGGCGAGATCGCCCGTCTTGAGGGCGAGCGTCGCTCGCTGCTCTCCGAGATTGGCCGCCTGGAGCAAAGCGCCAACAACGCCGAGGTCGAGCGTGCGCGCATCTCCAGGCGCCGCGAGCAGGCGGCCGAGGCCGTTCGCGCCGCGCGCCCGCGCGTTGACGAGCTCACCCGTTCGCGCGACGAGGCCCGTGCGCAGGCAAGCGACCTGGGTCTCCAGATTGCCGAAGCCAACGACGAGCTCGATCGCGTGCGCCGTGACGATTCCGAGGCAGCCGGTAAGCTCGCCGATGCCAAGGTGCGCCTGGCCCAGACGAGCGAGCGCCTGCGTTCGCTGAAGGGCCGCGTGCCCGATCTGGAGCATCGCCTGGAGGGCATTGACCGCCGTATCCGCGGAACACGTCAGGCTTCGCGCTCGCTCGAGCTGCTGCGCCTGCGTGTCGATCCCATGCACGAGCGCTATTCGGCCCTGCTGGAGCGTGCATCTGATTGGGCTGCGCGCCTGCGTGACCAGGCCTCACTCGAGGAGGCAGACTCGGCTTCGCTCAAGAAAACCATCGAGGATGCCAAGGCCGAGGTCTCCCGCGCCAAGGAGCGGGTCGATGCCGCCACGGCGACACAAAACGAGTTCAAGGTCGCGCGCGGCAAGCTCGAGGTGCAGGTAGAGGCGGCCATCAAGGCCATTACCGCCGATGGCACCACGGTGCTTGAGGAAGCGCTCATGCTTCCTGCTCCCACCGATCGCGACGCCGCCGAGCGCGAGCTCAACCAGCTCGTGCGCCAGATCAACAACCTGGGCCCTGTGAACCAGGTTGCCATGGAGGAGTACGAGCAGCTCAAGCGCCGCGCCGATTACATCGAGGAGCAGCTGGCCGATCTGGAGAGCGCGCGCAAGGCGCTCACCAAGATTACCGTGGCCATCGACCGTAAGATGCGTAAAGCCTTCCTGGTGACCTTCGAAAAGGTCGATGCGAACTTCCGCGAGATCTTCGCCATGCTGTTCCCGGGTGGCCAGGCACATCTGGAGATGACCGACCCTGAGCATCCGGCCGAGACGGGCATCGAGGTCGTGGCGCAGCCGCGCGGCAAGCGCATCACCAAGATGATGCTCATGTCGGGCGGCGAGAAGAGCCTGACGGCGCTTGCCTTGCTCTTTGCCGTGTATCGCACGCGTACGGTGCCGTTCTATGTGCTGGACGAGGTCGAGGCGGCGCTCGATGACGCCAACCTGTCCAAGCTCATCGGCGCGCTCGACGTGCTGCGTTCCGATACGCAGCTCTTGGTTATCTCGCATCAGCGCCGTACTATGGAGGACGCTGACGTCCTCTACGGCGTCTCGATGCAAGCTGACGGCGTCAGTCGCGTCGTCTCGCAAAAACTCGATCGCGAAACCGGAAAGGTCGTGAATGCATAATGGGATTCTTCGATGCTCTCTCGCGCGGACTTGAGCGCAGCCGCGAGGCCCTCAACGAGGTCTTTTACTTTGGCGGCGAGGTCGACGAGGATTTTTGGGAGGACCTAGAGGACACCCTCGTCATGGGTGACATGGGTGCCGAGGTCGCCATCCAGGTCTCCGACGACCTGCGCGATGCCGCGGCCAAGAAGAACCTCAAGACCGCCCCGCAACTCCGTCGGGCCCTGGCCGAGCAGCTCGAGCAGCATTTTGTACCCGTCGAGCGCGATCCGTTCGCCGACACGCCGAGCTGCGTGCTGTTTGTGGGCATCAACGGTGCCGGCAAGACCACTACGGTCGGCAAGATCGCGAGCGCCATGGCCGCCCGCGGCAAGAACGTCGTGATCGGCTCGGCCGATACCTTCCGCGCTGCCGCCATCGAACAGCTCGATGTGTGGGGCCAGCGCGCCGGCGTCCCCGTCATAAAGCGCGACCGCGGCTCAGACCCGGCAAGCGTTTGCTACGACGTGCTCGACGAGGCCGATAAGCGCGCCAGCGACCTGGTGCTCATCGACACCGCCGGTCGTCTGCACACGAGCCCCGAGCTCATGCGCGAGCTTGCCAAGGTGGTCAACGTGACGCGTAAGCGCGCCGCCAATATGGCCGCCGGCCCCATGCCCGTCTCGGTCGTCCTCGTGATCGATGCCGCGACGGGCCAAAACGGCCTGAACCAGGCGCTCGAGTTTAATGAGGCGCTGGGTCTGGACGGTATTATCATGACTAAGCTCGACGGCACGGCAAAGGGCGGTATCGCCATGGCCGTAGCCGAGAAGCTCAAGCTCCCGATCCTGCGCGTGGGCGTTGGCGAGCAGGTCGATGACCTGCAGGAGTTTAATGCCAAAGATTTCTGCCGCGCCCTGGTGGGCGAGTCCAACTAAGGAGTGACCAGTGTTTGATTCTCTGAGCGATCGCCTCAACGACACATTTGACCGCCTGCGCGGCAAGGGCAAGCTGACCGAGGCCGATATCACCTCGGCCATGCGCGACATTCGCATGGCGCTGCTCGAGGCCGACGTCAACTTTAAGGTCGTCAAGGAGTTTGTCGCCAAGACCAAGGAGCGCTGCATGACCGCCGAGGTCATGGAATCGCTGACGCCGGCGCAAAACGTCGTCAAGATCGTGCTCGACGAGCTCACCGAGATGCTCGGCTCCACCGAGAGCAAGCTCGTCTTTAGCAACCGCATTCCCAACGTCATTATGCTCGTGGGCCTGCAGGGCTCCGGTAAGACCACGGCGGCTGTAAAGCTGGCATACCTGCTCAAGAAGCAGGGCCGCTCGCCGCTGCTCGCCGCGTGCGACGTCTACCGTCCCGCCGCTGCCGACCAGCTGGCCACGCTTGGTGGAGAGATCGGCGTGCCGGTCTTCCGCGGTGACGGCGAGCACCCGGTCGATATTGCCAAGGGCGCCATCCAGGAGGCCGTCGACCACCTGCGCGATGTGGTCATCGTCGATACCGCCGGTCGTCTGCAGATCGACGAGCAGATGATGCAGGAGGCCGTGGACATCAAGAAGGCCGTCAAGCCCGATCAGGTGCTGATGGTCGTCGATGCCATGACCGGCCAGGATATCGTCAACGTTGTCTCGACCTTCGCCGAGCGCACCGACTTTGACGGCGTGATCATCTCCAAGCTCGACGGCGATGCCCGTGGCGGCGGCGCGCTTTCGGTGCGCCAGGTGACCGGCAAGCCCATCAAGTTCGTGAGCATGGGCGAGAAGCCCGATTCGCTGGAGCCGTTTTATCCCGATCGCATGGCCAAGCGCATCTTGGGCATGGGCGACGTCGTCGGCATTATCGAGAAAGCCCAGGAGGCAGCCGATGCCGAGCAGCTCGAGGCTGCCGAGCGCATGCTGCGCGAGGGCTTTACCATGAACGACATGCTCGACCAGATGAAGGCCGTCAAGAAGATGGGCGGTATGAAGGGCATTCTGGGCATGCTTCCCGGCGGCCAGCGCGCGCTCAACCAGATGGGCGGCAACCTGGATGAGGGCATCTTCGACAAGAACGAGGCCATCATCATGTCGATGACCAAGGAGGAGCGCCTGCGTCCTTCCATCATCAACGGCCAGCGTCGCGCCCGCATCGCCAAGGGTGCCGGCGTGACCCCCACCGAGGTCAATAGCCTTATGAAGCAGTGGGGCGAGATGAACAAGATGATGGGCCGCATGCGCTCGATGGCCAACCAGGCGCAAGCCGGCGGCAAGAAGGGCAAGAAGGGTAAAAAAGGCAAAAAGATGCGCATGCCCAATATTCCCGGTCTGGATGCCATGGGCTTGGGCGGCATGGGCGGCCTGGGTGGCCTGGGTGGCATGGGAACAGGTGGTCCCAAGTCCGATATGGACCTGCTGCGCCAGATGGAAGCGCAGATGCGTAATAAAAAGTAACGACTGGTTGAGTCGAGTATGGCAAAGGCCGCCTGGATGGTACTCCAGGCGGCCTTCGCCGTTCGTTCGCAGGTTTTCTCACGCGCGGAAGCGTGTTGGCGTTGAGGTGCTTGCCACTAGTGGCAGCCGCAGCCCTCGTGCCCATCATGGTCGTGGTGGCCGTGGCAGCTGCAGGACTCGCCATGCTCGTGGGCGTGCTCGTGCTCGTGCCCATGGCAGTCGCAGGTGGCCTCGCCGGTCTGCGCGAGCGTGCCGGCAATGAGGGCCTCGACGCAGGCGTCGCAGCTGCCCTGGGCGCCCGCATAGACCGTGATGCCTGCCTGGGTGAGCGCGTTGATGGCGCCGCCGCCGATACCGCCGCAGATGAGCGTATCGACGCCACCGTTGGCGAGCAGACCCGCTAGGGCGCCGTGACCAGTGCCGCCGGTGCCTACGACCTGCTCGTTGAGTACCTTGCCATCCTGGATGTCATAGATTTTGAACTGCTCGCTGCGGCCAAAGTGCATAAAGATGTTGCCGTTGTCGTACGTCGTTGCCACCCTCATGGTGCCGACCTCCTTTGCTGGCCATATGGCCGTCGTCGTAGGTGTAGGGGAGTATGCGATATTGCCGCCCTCGATACTAAGTGCTCGCCCGTTGACCAGCGCGTTTGCCACCTTGCGATGCGCGCGGCTGCAGATGGCCGCCACGGTGGCACGGGCGATGCCCATTTGCTGGGCGACGGCCTCCTGATTGAGGCCTTCCAGGTCGCAAAGCCGTAGGACTTCGAGCTCATCGACCGTCATGTCGATGGCGTCTCCGCTGGCAAGGCCGTCAGGGGTAAAGCCGCGATATTCGGGAATGATCCCAACACGGCGCAATTTTTCGCGTCTTCCTGCCATACACTCTCCAAATCTGACATATGTCAACAATAGGATAGCGCGTATACGAAACCGCTCAAGCTATTTTTGGCATATGTCAAAAAAGCTAAAGGTGCAGCATTTACGAATGCGGTGCCGTACTGCCGTGCATTGCGTGTGCCGCCCCAAGTGTGCAATTCGATGCTGCGCGCCTGGGCTACAATAAAAATCGCTTATAGGCGACTGACAGGAGGGTCAATGAGCAAAGCTGATCAACAGTTTGTAGCCATGTGCCGCGATATTCTGGACCATGGCACCACTACCGAGGGCCAAAAGGTTCGTCCGGTGTGGGAGGACGGCACCCCTGCCTATACCATTAAAAACTTTGGCGTTACGGCACGCTACGACCTGCGTGAGGAGTTTCCGGCGCTTACCCTGCGTCGTACGGCCCTCAAATCTGCCATGGACGAGATTCTATGGATCTATCAAAAGAAGTCCAATAACGTGCATGACCTCAACAGCCATATTTGGGATGAGTGGGCCGACGAGACCGGTTCCATCGGAAAGGCCTACGGGTACCAGATTGGGCAGAAGAGCCATTATGCCGAGGGTGACTTTGACCAGATGGACCGCGTGCTGTACGACCTTAAGCACACGCCGTACAGCCGCCGCATCATGACCAATACGTACGTGTTTAGCGACCTGTCCGAGATGCACCTGTATCCGTGCGCCTACAGCGTGACCTATAACGTCACGCAGCGCCCGCAGGATGACAAGCCCACACTCAACATGATTCTTAACCAGCGTAGCCAGGACATTTTGGCCGCGAACAACTGGAATGTGTGCCAGTACGCCATTTTGCTGATGATGGTCGCGCAGTCGGTCGATATGATCGCTGGCGAGTTGTTGCATGTGATCGCCGATGCCCATATTTACGACCGTCATGTCGATATCGTCCGCGAGCTCATCGAGCGTCCGCAGTTTGCGGCTCCTAAGGTAACGCTCAACCCCGATGTGCATGATTTCTACGCGTTTACGACCGACGACTTGATCGTTGAGGACTATGAGCACGGCCCGCAGGTCAAGAACATCCCCATTGCGGTGTAGGTGACGCGCATGACGTGTAAGCTTTCTGCCATTGTCGCCGTGTGCGATGACTGGGGCATTGGGTGCGAGGGTGACATGGTCGTGTCCAACCGTGCCGACATGCGCCATTTTGTGGCGTGCACCAAGGGTTGTCCGGTCATTATGGGACGCAAGACCCTGCTGAGTTTTCCCGGCGGGCGTCCGCTTAAGAACCGTCGCAACATTGTGCTCACACGCGACGAGGGCTTTGCCCCCGAGGGCGTCGACGTGGTGCATAGTATCGATGAGGCGCTCGCCGCGGTTGCCGATGAGCCCGTTGCGTGGGTGATCGGTGGCGGCGATGTCTATCGGCAGTTTTTGCCGTACTGCGTGGAGGCCGAGGTCACGCACAACCATTGCACCCATGCCGTGGACACGTATTTTCCCAATTTGGATGTCGATCCTGCGTGGGAAGTTGCGCGGCGCGACGGGGTTGCCACGATTGCCGCGGGCGAGGGTGACGAAGGCCTCGATTATGAGTTCGTGACATATCGTCGTGTTGATGCTTAAATCGTCTGGCGTGAACGGTATCACCGGGTTGATTGAATGCATGGGGCGGCGCTTAGCGTCGCCTCGTTTGGTATAGATGTGCTGTAAAGAAGGGTACGGGCTGGCTGCTATGACTGATGCCGTTGAGGTGCTGCGAATCGATTCCCTTAATGATGAGCGGCTCGACGCCTACGTGCGACTGACGGAGCGCGAGCTGCGCTGCGTGCTGGAGCCGCAAAAGGGCATCTTTATCGCCGAGAGCGCCAAGGTCATCGAGCGCGCGGTGCGTGCCGGATACGAGCCGGTGAGCTTTCTTTTGGGTGAGCGCTGGCTCGATCAGATGATGCCGCTGTTCGAGCGTCTGGTTGTACGCGAGGGCGCAGGTCCGGTTCCTGTGTTCGTGGCCTCCATGGAGCTCATGGAGCAGTTGACGGGCTTTAACGTGACGCGCGGTGCGCTCGCGGCGTTCCGTCGCCCGCGTCAGATTCCGGTTGATGAGTTCTTGGACGGCGTCGTCGAGGTGGCGGGTGAGCGCCCGGTGCGCGTGTGCGTGCTCGAGGGTATTGTCGACCATACTAATGTGGGTGCGATTTTCCGCTCGGCGGCAGCGTTGAATGTCGATGGCATTTTGGTAAGCCCCACTTGCTGTGACCCGCTGTACCGCCGCTCGGCCCGCGTGAGCATGGGCACGGTGTTCCAGGTGCCCTGGACGCGCATTGGCAGCGAGGCGCGCGTATGGCCGCATGATGGGCTGGCGGCGCTGCACGATGCCGGCTTTTCGTGTGCCGCCATGGCATTGACGGATGATTCGGTGTCGTTGGACGATCCCGCGTTGCGGGAGATTGACCGGTTGGCGATCTTTATGGGCACCGAGGGCGCCGGCCTGGGCGCCAAGACCATCGCGGGCTGTGACCGGGCTGTGCGTATTCCGATGGCGCACGGGGTCGATTCGCTCAACGTGGCCGCGGCGAGTGCTGTCGCTTTTTGGCAGTTGTGTCCGCACGTGAGCAACGAGTATCACTACCAGCCGGGACTGTATCACTAGGCAGATATTTTGCACCGGGCTCTGATTCCGTGTGTTTCGGTTGACGCCGGTCGGTGCTAAGCTGGTTCTGGCCTTGGTCTTAAATTGACGTTTTGTTGTTTGACGTGCGCTGGTGGGGAGGGCGTGTGGCTAAGAAATCTACGGCTATCGATGTAACACAGGGTGTTATTTGGCAGCAGTTGCTTTCGCTGTGCGTTCCCATCTTTTTTAGTTCGTTCTTTCAGCAGGCATACACGCTTATCGGTACCTATATCGTCGGTCAGTTTGGCGGCAAGCTCGCGCTGGGCGGCATCCAGGCCACGATGGTGCTCACGGAGCTCTGCATCGGTTTTTGCGTCGGTGTGGGTGCTGGATGTGCTGTTATTACGGGTCAGTATTTTGGCCAGCACGATGATGAGCGACTGAGTCGTTCGGTCCATACGGCCATGACGCTCGCTCTGGTGGGCGGTATCGTCGTCTCGATTCTGGGCATAGTGTTCGTTGAGCCCATGCTGGTGCTTATGAATACGCCGCATGAACTATTGGCCGAGGGTGTGGCCTATGCTCGTTGCTATTTTGCCGCGATGGTTGCGGCGCTGCTGCTCAATATGGGAACGGCACTGCTGCGTGCCGTGGGCGACACGCGTGGCCCTGCCGTGATCATCGCTTCCGGCTGCCTCGTTAATGTGGTACTGGATATCATTTTTGTTGCCGTGCTGCATATGGAGGCTTTGGGCTGTGGTATCGCGGTGGCGCTGACCATTTGTTCCAACGCCACGATGATCGTGATTCGCATGATGCACGCACCGGGTGCGTGGCGGCTTTCACTGTCCAAACTCGGCATTGATCCTGGTATTTGCAAGAGCATGATCTCGTGTGGTCTGCCGCTTGGCTTTCAGTCTGCTGCGTATTCGATTTCCAATGTCTTGATTCAGGTGTCGGTCAACTCGTTTGGTGCCGATGTCACCACGGCTTGGGGTCTTTCGGGCCGCTTAGATGGCATTGTCTGGATGGTTACCGAGGCGCTTGGCGTGTCGATCACCACGTTCTCGGCACAGAACTTTGGCGCGCGCAACTACGAGCGCATGCGCAAGGGCTACCATACGTCGCTCGTGCTGTCGTTTATGCTCATTGGTGGCCTGTCTGCCGTGCTGCTGGTGTTCTCGGGTCCTCTGTCGCGTCTGTTTGTCGACGATGCTTCGATTTCGGCCTACACCACGACCATCATCCATTTTATTGCGCCGTTCTATGCGATTTTCTCGATTATCGAAAACGCGTCGGGCTCCATTCGCGGTGCCGGCGTGAGCTTGCAGCCCATGATTCTCACGATTTTCGGCACCGTCGTGCTCAGGGTGATCTGGGTGTTTGCGATCATGCCTTTCGATCCGTCGCTTGAGCTCCTGCTGCTGGTTTACCCCGTAACCTGGCTCATCACGGCCGCGATGTTCACCATCTACCACCACAGCGGCAACTGGCTAGGCCGCGCCACTGCCTAATGATCCATATGAGACAAAGGAAAACGGATCATTGCTCTCCGTGGTGATGTCGATGATTCGTTTTCCTCCGTCCCCTTTGGATCAATTAGTATTCGATGCCTTGGCGGGCTAGGAGGCCTTCGTCGAAGTAGTGTTTGACGGGGCGCATTTCGGTTACGAGGTCGGCAAGGTCGGCGAGGGGCAGCAAGCCGCGGCCAGTGAGCACGAGCTCCGTGGTGGTTGGTTTCATCGCGATCAACGCTTCGACATCTTCGCGCGTCACAAAGCCCCGTCGCATGGCTTCTCCCAGCTCATCCAAGATCAGCACGTCAACTTGGCTAATCTGCTCGCGCGCCAGCTCCATGATCTGTGCGGCACAGGCTTCGGGCGTGTCGCGGTCGGCTTGTACGATGCAAAGCCCCAATCGAGGAGCAGCGTCATGTTCGGCGCAGTGCAGCTTCTTGGCAAACTGAAGCATGAGCACGTTAAGTCCATAGCCCGTGGCGCGCAGCGCGAGCCCCAGCGCAGCCGTCGTCTTGCCCTTGCCGTCGCCCGTATAGATTTGAACCTTGCCGACTTCCAGTGATGCCATCTCTGTCCTTTCGTGCCCGGTGTCGGTTTATCACCGGCCGGGTTGGGTATTCTAGTTAGCATTATCAACCCCAGTAGATGGAGTTCAAGCAGATGGAGATGGATGACAACAAACGTAGACGGAATATGATCCTCTACGTGCTCATCGCCTTCGTCGTCTACCTCGTGCTCTCGACCGTTCTGTTCCCCAACATCGGTCACACGCAGCAGATTACGAAGACCGATTACTCGACGTTTGTCAAAGCGCTCGACAAGAAGAGCGTCGATAAGGTCGAGTACAACACGGACGATTACTCGATTTATTACACCAAGAAGGGCGAGGACGAGAACATCGCCTACAAGACGACCGGTGTGCCGAATGATGCGGGCTTTACCGATCGCGTGCTTGAATCTGGCGCCTCGCTTGAGTCGGTCGTTCCCGATAAGAACTCGGGTCTGATGACTTACTACCTGCTCACCCTCATTCTTCCTATGGCGATTTTCTTCCTGATCGGCTGGTGGCTCAACCGCCGCATGAAGAAGGCCATGGGTGATGACGGCCCGTCGATGAACTTTGGCGGCGGCGGTTTTGGCGGCGGTGGACTGGGCAAGTCCGGCGCGCGCGTGATTGCCTCCAAGGATGTGGGCGTGACCTTTAAGGATGTCGCTGGCCAGGAAGAGGCCAAGGAGTCCCTCAAGGAGGTCGTCGACTTTCTGGAGAAGCCGCAGCGCTACGAGGAGATTGGCGCCAAGCTGCCGCGCGGTGCCCTCCTTGTCGGCCCTCCGGGTACCGGTAAAACCCTGCTTGCCAAGGCTGTGGCCGGCGAGGCAGGTGTTCCGTTCTTTAGTATTTCGGGCTCTGAGTTTGTTGAGATGTTCGTCGGCCGCGGCGCCGCCAAGGTTCGCGATCTGTTTAAGCAGGCCAAGGAAAAGGCCCCGTGCATCGTCTTTATCGATGAGATCGATACTATTGGCAAGAAGCGCGACGGCGGCGGCTTTAGTGGCAACGACGAGCGCGAGCAGACGCTCAACCAGCTGCTGACCGAGATGGACGGCTTCGATAACCACAAGGGTATCGTCGTCCTCGCTGCCACCAACCGTCCCGACAGCCTTGACCCGGCCCTGTTGCGCCCCGGTCGTTTTGACCGCCGCATTCCCGTTGAGCTGCCCGACCTGACCGGCCGTAAGAACATTCTTGAGCTGCACGCCAAGAGCGTGAAGACGCAGCCGCCGATCGACCTGACCGCGATTGCCCGCGCCACGCCCGGTGCCTCGGGCGCCGACCTGGCCAACATTATCAACGAGGGTGCCCTGCGAGCCGTCCGCGAGGGTCGCAAGCGCGCCACGCAGGACGATTTTGAGGAGTCGGTGGAGGTCGTCATCGCCGGTCAGCAGCGCAAGTCCACGGTGCTGTCCGACCACGAGAAGCAGGTCGTTTCTTATCACGAGATCGGTCATGCCATCGTTGCCGCTCGCCAGAAGGGCTCTGCGCCGGTCACGAAGATCACCATCGTGCCGCGCACGAGCGGTGCTCTGGGCTACACCATGCAGGTCGAGGAGGACGAGCGCTTCCTGACCACGCGCCAGGAGATCCTGGACAAGCTCGCCGTCTATTGCGGTGGCCGTGCAGCCGAGGAGCTCATCTTTGGCGAGATGACGACCGGCGCCGCCAACGATATCGAGCAGGCCACCAAGCTCGCCCGTAACATGGTGACGCGCTTTGGTATGTCCGATGAGTTTGGCATGATGGCGCTCGGTACCGTGCAGAACGCGTACCTTAACCAGGATACGTCGCTCACCTGCGCCCCCGGTACGGCCGAGCGCGTGGACGCGATTGTCGCCAAGCTGATCGAGGATGCGCACGACCGCGCCCTGCAGATCCTGAAGGAGAACAAGTTTAAGCTCCACGAGCTGGCTCGTTATCTGTACAAGAAGGAGACGATCACGGGCGAGGAGTTTATGAATCTCCTCACGCGTGAGAATCCGCTGATGCCAAAGCAGCAGTAATACTAGTTGCGCAGTGCTTTCGCCCCATTTGAGTGTCCACCTCAAATGGGGCGTTTTGCTTGGGAAGGGTTGTATATGAAGATCGTGGTAAGTGCCTGCTTGATGGGCGAGAGCTGCAAGTATAACGGGCTCGATAATTACCATCGCGAGCTGGTCGAGGCTTGTGAGCGCACGGGAACCGAGGTCCTGTTGGTATGCCCCGAGGTTTTTGGTGGCTTGCCCACACCGCGCAAGCCGTCCGAGATTGTGAACGGCGAGGTCCGTACCCGCGAGGGCGCCTCGGTCGATCGTGAGTTTCGCCTGGGTGCTGAGCGTGCACTCGACATGTGCGAGCAGGCGGGTGGGCCGGAAGAGATCGCCGCGTGCATCTTACAGGACCGTAGTCCCTCGTGCGGTGCAGGTCGCATCTACGATGGCACCTTTAGCGGCACGCTCACTGCGGGCAACGGTGTCTTCGTCGACCTGCTGCTGCGTCACGGGTACCGTGTGATTCCCGCAAGTGAATTTGACCCGAGCATGTTGGAATAGCAAAAGAATGGGGGCGGCCATCGAGTAGATGGTCGCCCCCTTTAATGGCAAGCTAAACAATTTCAACAGATGTTCAATGGCGTTTGCCCAGATAAAACCTGCCAAAATAAACCTGTCCCTTTTTGGTAGGTTAGGCGAGGAGCGTGTGGCCGTAGGCGTTGGCTGCCTTGATGGCGGCGGCGAACTTCTCGTCGGTGAAGGGCTCGGGGTTACCCTGCTTCCACTCGTTGGTGGCGTGCGCGTACTCGCACAGGGCAGGGATATCGGCCTCGGAAAGCCCGACCTGCTCAAGCGTCACGGGCAGGCCCATCTGCTTGTTAAAGGCGGCATAGCGCTCAAGGTTCTCGGTGTCGCCCGTGTAGGCGAACAGCACGAGCACGCCCAGGCTTACGACCTCGCCGTGCAGGTAGGTGCCCTCACGCGGAATGCTGCAAGTGGCGTTGTAGAACGCGTGTGCCACGCTCGAGTTGTAGTAGTAATCGTTCTGGTTGGTCAGGTTCGAGACATATCCCGTGTTGACCACGATGTCGAGCGCGATCTGCTTGACGGCCTCGCTCGACAGGTCCTGGCGCACGTCCTCAAGACCCTGGACGCCATAGGTAAACAGCGGCTCGGAGCAGGTGTGGGCGAGTGCCAGGCCAAGACCGGCGGTGTGCTCCAAATATCCGGCGCTCGTGGCGTACTCGACCTCGGGCTGCTTGGACAGGGCATCGCCCACGCCGGCCCAGAAGTACTCTGCCGGTGCCTCGGCGATGATCTTGGGGTTGATGAAGATGTGCGCGGGGCGGTTGGGGTACGAATAGCCCTCGAGCGAGCCGTCGTCGTTGTAGACAACGGCAATGGCGGTCGCGGCGGAGCAGTTGGAGCAGATCGTCGGCACCGTAAAGACGATCTTCTTGAGCTCGATAGCTGCGGTCTTCACGGTGTCGAGTGCCTTGCCGCCGCCGCAGGCGATAAGCACGTCGGCTTCCTGGCAGGCGGGGGAGTTTACGACCTTGGCGATATTGGCGCGTGTGCTGTTGGTGCCGTAGACGCGCGTCTCCAGAACCTCGACGCCGGTGCCTGCCAGCGCGGCTTCGATACCGGGAAGTGCTGCAGCCAGTGCTCGCTTGCCACCGATGATTGCGACCTTGGTCGCTCCGTATTCGGCCAGCGCGCCGGGCAGCTCGTCGAAGCAGTCCTCGCCGACGGTATAGTCGCTCATTCCGATCGTGCGCATAGCAACCTTCTTTCGTCCGATAAAGTACTTTCAGGTATTTTGCTCCTAGAGAAGGTCCACAGCCGCGAGAAATTTCGAACGTATAAAACCAGTGTTGAGGGTTTTTCGTCGGCGCGGAACGTGCTAGCATACTCCGCATAAGCGTTGATGGGGACGAGTAGTCGGCCGTCCGCATGCTACAGAGAGCGGGGAGCGCTGAGAACCCGTGCATGCGACCGATGAAAATCACCCCGGAGCTGCGGTCCCAACGGACGTGCCGCGCAGGCACGTCTTAGTAGATACCGCCGAGATGGTCGTCGATACAGGCCAGCCGAGTAACGGATGCGAGCGCGCGGCGACGCGGGCGAGGGCATCTAAGCTGGGTGGTTAAGCGAAGAGCTTTTACGGGCAGACTGCCTGTCTTGTGGCGCTTCGTCCCAGCTTGCAGGGACGGGCGCTTTTTTGGTGCCCAGAGGGCGTGCGCGCCCATGACAAGAAAGGGGTACCGTGGCAAACGAGTACAAGCAGACGATGAATCTGCCCAAGACCGGTTTTCCCATGCGTGCCGGTCTTTCCAAGTCCGAGCCCAAGCGACTCAAGGACTGGCAGGACAACAAGGTCTACGAGCAAGTTCTAAAGAAGAACAAGGGTCACAAGAAGTTCGTGCTGCACGACGGCCCTCCGTATGCCAACGGCCCGATCCACATCGGCCACGCCATGAACAAGATCTCTAAGGACATGATCAACCGTTACTGGATGATGCAGGGCTATGAGGTTCCCTATGTCCCCGGTTGGGACTGCCACGGTCAGCCGATTGAGCACAAGGTCGAGGAGAAGCTCGGCACCGAGAAGTTCAACCAGACCTCCACGGCTAAGATCCGCGAGCTTTGCAATAAGTTCGCTGTCGAGAACATCGAGCTGCAGAAGGCCGGCTTCCGTCGCCTGGGCGTGCTTGGCGACTGGGACAACCCGTATCTGACGCTCTATCACCAGCATGACGCCGCCGACATCGAGGTCTTCAAGGCCATGTTCGACAAGGGCATGATCTATCGCGGTCATAAGCCCGTCCACTGGTGCAAGCACTGCCACACCGCGCTGGCCGAGGCCGAGATCGAGTACTCCGACGAGACGAGCCCGTCCATCTTCGTGCGCTTTGAGATGACCACTAAGCCTGCCGGTCTCGAGAACTTCGACGGCCCGGTTGACTTCATCATCTGGACGACCACGCCGTGGACCATCCCCTCCGACCAGGCCGTTTCCCTTAAGCCCGGCGCCGCCTATGTTGCCGTTGAGCACGATGGCCGTGCCGAGGTCATGCTCGAGGACCTGGCTCCCAAGTGCTGTGAGGAGTTTGGCTGGGAGTACACCCCGGTCATGGTCGACGGTAAGCCCTATGTGGTTCCCGCTGAGACCTTCCACCACATCCACTACAAGCAGCCGATCTTTGACGGTGTCGAGGGCGTGGCACTGCTGGCCGATTACGTCGGCGTCGATGACGGTACCGGTATCGTCCACAACTCGCCCGGCCATGGTGTTGACGACTACTTCGCCTGTCTCAAGGAGGGCATCACCGATATCTGCATGCCGGTCGATGACGACGGTAAGTTCTACACCGGCGAGGAGTTTGGTACCGGTGGCCCCTTCAGCGGTATGGATACCGACGAGGCCAATCCGCACATCATCGAGTTCCTGCGCGAGCGCGGCACCCTGGTCCTCGAGAAGAAGATCACGCACAGCTATCCGCACTGCTGGCGCTGTAAGCACCCGGTGCTCTTCCGTGCTACCGACCAGTGGTTTGTCTCGATGGACAAGACCGGTTTGCGCGAGCAGGCTGGCAAAGAGATCCGCGAGAACGTTAAGTGGTATCCGGCCCACGCGGCCAACCGCATCGGTGCCATGGTCGAGCAGCGTCCCGACTGGTGCATCAGCCGTCAGCGCAACTGGGGCGTGCCTATCCCCAGCTACACCTGCGCCGACTGCGGCGAGAAGGTCATGAACGACGCCACGCTCGACGCCGTCATCAAGCTCTTCCACGAGAAGGGCTCCGACGCCTGGTTCACCGACGCTCCCGAGAGCTACCTGGGCGAGGCTTGCGTCTGCCCCAAGTGCGGCGGCCATCACCTCAAGGCCGATAAGGACATCCTCGACGTGTGGTGGGATTCCGGCGTCTCCTGGAAGGCCGTCTGCGAGTATCGCCCCGAGCTTGAGTACCCGGCGGATGTGTACCTCGAGGGCTCCGACCAGCACCGCGGTTGGTTCCAGAGCTCGTTGCTCACCTCGGTGGGTGCCAACGGCCACGCCCCGTACAAGGCGGTCGTCTCGCAGGGCTTCACGCTCGATGGCCAGGGCCGCAAGATGTCCAAGTCGCTCGGCAACGTCATCGACCCCAACAAGGTCTGCGACGAGATGGGCGCCGATATCATCCGCCTGTGGGTCGCCTCGGTCGATACCAGCTCCGACGTCTCCATCGACCACGAGATCCTTGCTCGTACGTCCGATGCCTACCGTCGTTTCCGCAACACGCTGCGCTTCCTGCTCTCCGAGCTCGAGGGTCAGTTTGAGCCCGAGACCGACGGCGTCGCCTTTGCCGACCTGCTGCCGCTCGACAAGCTCATGGTTGCCCGTCTGACCCAGGTCCAGGCCGAGGTCGACGACGCCTACGCCAGCTACGAGTTCCCGCGCGCCTACCGTGCGCTCTACGACTTTGTGGTTACCGAGCTTTCCAACGTGTACCTCGACGCCCTGAAGGACCGTCTGTACTGCGACAAGCCCGGCTCGCTCGAGCGCCGCAGCGCCCAGACCGTGCTCGCTGAGCTCTTCTCGATGCTCATGCGCGACCTGCAGCCGATCCTGTCCTACACGGTCGACGAGGCCATGGCCTATGCGCCCGCCGGCTGCGTCGATCACCAGAAGTACGCCGCGCTGCTCGATTGGTACAAGTCGCCCATCACGGTCGACGAGGCCAATGAGTTCGAGGGCGTGCTCGAGGCCTCGCTCGAGCTCCGTAGCGCTGTGACCAAGGCCCTTGAGGATGCCCGCTCCGCCGGCACCTTCACCAAGAGCCAGCAGGTCCGCGTCAAGGCGGTCGTTCCCGCCGAGATGTATGCGCTGCTGACCGGCGACAAGGCCGTCGATCTGGCCGAGTTCTACATCGTCTCCGATGTTGAGCTAACCCAGGGCGAGGAGCTTTCCGTTGCTATTGAGGCCGCCGAGGGCGAGTGCTGCGACCGTTGCTGGAACTATCGCACCACCGTCGGCGAGTACAACGGTCACGCGCATATCTGCAAGCGCTGCGCGAATGCCTTGTAGTTACGCGGTTTTACCAAACCGCGTAACAGGTTGACGCTGCAAACCCGCCAGAGCGGCAATCTGCCTTTCAGCTTCGGCGGCATGACCAGAAGGTCAATGCCGCCTCGTTTCAAGGCACCTTGCTCGCTCTGGCGGGTTTTCGCTTTCGGTAGTCTTTTTGGGACGGGGCTTTTTTAGCTGCCCTACCTCAAATAAGGACTTAATCTTCGAAAGCGCTGGACTGGGTAGCTAAAAAAGCCCCGTCCCAAAAAGACTACCCGGTGAAGGGACAAGGGGACAGCCCCTTTGTCGCATTGGTGGATATGTCGTGCGTTCTGCGTATGGCAATATAAGATGGTTATTCGCGTTAAATGGAATTCGATTGTTTTGAGGGTAGGGGATTTCTTTGGGTCGTGGTGCGGATATGACGCCGCCTTTGCGTTGGCGGTTAGGTGTTGCTGGTGGGGTGGCCCTCTTTGTGTTGCTTGTTGACCAGCTGACCAAGCTTGCGGTTCGTGCCGTGGGCGATACCCTGCATATGACTGTTATCCCCGGCGTGATCGATTTTGTGTTTGTCCGCAATATCGGAGCTGCCTTTAGCATGGGCGAGGGCCATGGCATAGCGTTTGCCGTGCTGGCGCTTGCGGCCATTGCCGCCATTGCCGTGTACTTGCTCCGTGCTCCTCAGCTCGCTCGACTAGAGGTCGTGGGTATGGCCATGGTTGCGGGCGGCGCCATCGGCAACGCGATCGATCGCCTGGCCATGGGCTTTGTGACTGATTTTATTGCCACTACCTTCATTGATTTCCCCGTCTTTAACGTGGCCGATATCGGCATTACCGCCGGTGTCGTGCTGGCGCTCATCGGATACATGTTCTTGAGTCCCGCCGCTCGCGAGGTCGATGCGACCGCCGAGCTCAACGCCCGTGACGAGGCCCGCGCCAAACGTAAAGCTAAGCAGCGCGGGGAGCGTGCCCGCAAGATTCGCGAAAGGAATGAGCGCTAATGGCCGACATCCATATTCTCGTTGCCGACGATTGCGCCGGTCAACGTCTCGACGCCTATCTGGGCGCCAACGATGGCTGTCCCACGCGCTCTGCCTGCGCGCATCTGATCGAGGGAGGCGCCGTTGCCGTCAACGGCGAGACCTGCCTATCTAAAAAGTATGCCGTACGCTCCGGTGACCGCATCTCGGTCGACCTGCCCGAGCCGCATGACCCGACCGACGTGATCCCCGAGGCCATCCCGCTCGACATTCGCTATGAGGACGACTATCTCATGGTGCTCTCCAAGCAGCGCGGCCTGGTGTGCCATCCTGCGCATGGTCATGAGAGCGGCACCCTTGCGAATGCCTTGGTCTATCACTGCGGCATCGACCATCTGGGTACCGTGCAGGGCGAGGACCGCCCCGGCATCGTGCATCGTCTGGATCGCGATACCTCGGGTCTTATGCTCGCGGCTAAAGACGACGACACCCAGCGCGCGCTCCAAAATCTCATCCGCACGCGTACCCTCGACCGTCGCTACATTACGCTCGTTCATGGGCACATCGCCATGGACGAGGGCACTATCAACACCGGTATTGCCCGCTCGACGCGCGACCGCGTGAAGATGGCGGTTTCCGATGACCCCTTTGCGCGCCAGGCCATCACGACCTTTAAGGTCCTTGAGCGCTTTGATTCCACGCGTTTCGACGACGGCTACACGCTTGTCGAGTGTCACCTGTTTACCGGCCGCACGCATCAGATTCGCGTTCACATGCGCCATATCAACCACGCCTGCGTGGGCGATCCACTCTATGGCAAGTGCGATGCTCGTGCCGATCAGGGTTTGACCAGGCAGTTCCTGCATTCCTGGCGTGTGGCGTTCGGTCATCCCGTGACGGGGGAGCACATCGAGTGCCGTGACGAGCTGCCATGGGATCTTGCGGCGGTTCTGGATGATCTGGCCCCGCGTTCGCTTGGTCGCACTGCCGCTGGCAACGAAATCGTCCCTCAGCTCGGTCTGCTCGAGGCCTAGCCAGTATTAGGTGGTTTCTTGAACTCCGTAAGCCTGCGGTAAGATATACGGTTGTTTACGTCACGCGTTCCTGGGAGCCTGCATGCTCGCCTTTTTACAAACCAACACACCCATCGTGATCTTCAACCAGATTGTCGTCACGCTGCTTACGGTCTGCTTTCTGTACCAGGTGGTCTTCTTTGTCATCGGTGCTCTTCGTGGTGAGGTCGCGCCTCCCAAGGCCAAGAAGCTCCATCGTTATGCCTTCTTTATCGCGGCGCATAACGAGGAGGCCGTGATCGCCAACCTCGTGCGCTCCATTAAGGACCAAGATTATCCGTCCGAGCTTATCGAGGTCTTCGTGGTCGCCGATGCCTGCACCGACAACACGGCGCAGCTCGCGCGCGAGGCGGGCGCCGTCGTCTATGAGCGCAATGACTTGGCCCGTAAAGGCAAGAGCTGGGTCATGGACTATGGCTTCGACCGCATCCTTAACGAGTATCCCGATACGTTTGAAGGCTACTTTATCTTCGATGCCGATAACGTTATCGCCCGCGATTACGTGACCAAGATGAACGATGCTTTTGACCAGGGCTTCCATGTTGTTACGAGCTATCGCAATTCCAAGAACTTTGGCAGCTCGTGGATCTCGGCAGCTAATGCCACGTGGTACCTGCGCGAGGCGCGCTTTCTCAACAATGCGCGCAACATCTGTAAGACGTCTTGCGCCGTTTCGGGTTCGGGCTACCTCATCTCCGCCAGCGTTATCGAGGGTATGCACGGCTGGCAGTTCCACACGCTGACCGAGGATATTCAGTTCACCACGTTCTGTGCCATTCACGGCATTCGCATTGGCTATGCGCCGGCGGAGTTCTTTGACGAACAGCCCGTGACGTTTAAGGCATCCTGGAAACAGCGTATGCGTTGGACCAAGGGGTTCTACCAGGTGTTCTTTACGTACGGTAAGCACCTGGTCAAATCGACCTTCCGCTATCATCGCTTTGCCGCCTACGACATGTTTATGACGATCGCACCGGGCATGCTGCTCTCTCTGATCTCGATGCTCGCTAATGCGACGTTCCTCATCGTGGGCGGCCTTTCGCACGGTTTCTTGGCTACTGAAGTCGAGATGCAGGCGTGTGCCGCTTCGCTCATTATGACCTTCGCTATGATGTATCAGACTTTCTTTATCCTGGCGCTGCTCACGACTATCTTTGAATACAAGCATATTCACTGCGCGCAAAAGTGGCGTCTGGTAACCAACCTGTTTACCTTCCCGATCTTTATGTTCAGCTATATCCCCATTACGGTGGCAGCGCTGTTCTTGAAGGTCGACTGGGTGCCGACGCAGCACGCCGTAAGCGTTACCCTCGACGAGGTCATGCAGGGCGCCAAATAACCACCATCAAAACCGCCACAAAGGGGATAGAACCTTTGCGGTGGTTTTTACGTTTGAGCGCTCAGTTGAGGGGTTTCGATGTTCTATATCCCGTTTTGGATTTGCATCTTTGCCGGCGCGGCGATTGATGTCCGCGAGCGGCGGTTTCCCAATGAGCTTGCCGGCGCGTGTGCGGTGGCGGCGTTTGCAGGCGTCTGGCTCGACAAGGGCGTTAACATGGCGCTTGACCACGCCGGTCTTGCGGTCATCGTCTACCTTGCCCTTGTGCTTACTGAGTCACTCTGGCGTCGCCTTCGCCATGCTCCCGGCGTTGGCATGGGGGATGCCAAGGCGCTCTTTGCCCTTTGCACCTTCGATCCCCTGGGCGGCGTCGTCGCGTTTGCGGTTGCGCTCCTGACCCTTGCCGCCGCCTGTCTCATCGTAAAATCGCGCTCGCTGCCTTTGCTGCCGTTTTTGGTGCCAATATTTGCCATAATCGAGTTCGTGGGTAGTACGCTGTAACCGTTTGCGCGCCCTTTTTAAGGAGCATGCCATGGCAATCAATCAACAGACAGCCGCCATCAAGGCGCGCCTGGATCGCATTCCCGCGGCGTTGTCGCCCGAGCTGGTCGAGCGCATTGCCGCCGACCGCGCCTCGGGTGTCGTTAATCCCTATCGATGCGGTGACGACCAGGCCATCCGCCGTGTCGATCGGGCCGCAGACGAGGGCACGCTTATGCGTCCGGCCTTTATGCGCGATATCGAAAAGATTCTGCATCTGCCAGCATACACACGTTATGCAGGCAAAACGCAGGTCTTCAGTTTTCGCAGCAACGACGATCTGTCGCGCCGCGGCCTGCACGTGCAGCTCGTCTCGCGCATCGCTCGCGATATCGGGCGTGCTCTGGGCCTCAACTGCGATCTGATCGAGGCGATTGGCTTAGGCCACGACTTGGGCCACACGCCCTTTGGCCATGCCGGCGAGCGTTTCCTCAACGACATCTATCATGAGCGCACGGGGCGTTATTTTTTCCATAATGTGCAGTCGGTCCGCGTGCTCGACGCGCTGTACGGCCGCAACGTGTCGCTCCAGACGCTCGATGGCGTACTGTGCCACAACGGCGAGTACGAACAGCGTGTTTTTGAGCTTTCGGACATGGGTTCCTTTGACCAGTTCGACCGAACCGTCGAGGAATGCATTGCCACGGGTTATAGCGCAATTGAGCACCTGCGCCCCATGACGCTCGAGGGCTGCGTGGTTCGCATCTCGGATATCCTTGCCTACGTTGGGCGCGATCGCCAAGACGCCATTGCGGCGGGCCTGCTGTCACCCGACGCCTTTGATGATGACCTGGGCGGTGCATACAACAGCTGGATCCTTACGCATGCCTCTATCGATATCGTCGAGCACAGCTATGGCAAGCCGCGCATCGAGATGAGCGAGGACCTGTTTGAGGAGATCCGCCGGGCCAAGCGCGAGAACTACGAGAAGATCTATAGCAAGGGCGGCATAGAAGGCGACTCCGAAGCGGAGCTGCGCGAGGCCTTCGAAAAGCTCTATGACCGTTGCCTGCGGGATATAAACGAAGGCGACGAGTCCTCGTATATCTTTAAGCACCACATTTCTCGCATTGAGCAGCAGCTTTCCTACTACGATCGCACCTATGCATGGCAGGACGATAAGGACCAGACGGTCGTGGATTACATTGCGAGCATGACGGACGGTTATTTCTGCGAGCTCACGAGCAAGCTGTTCCCGGGATTGATGTTTCCGCACCGTACCTATATTAACGAACGGTAGTTCGTATATATTCGGTATACTGTTCATGGAAAACGTTTTTGATTGATGCACGGGATGGCTATGGACGACCTTTTTTCTGCTTCGACGCGTGAGCGTTCCTTTCAGAATGCGCCGCTTGCGGTGCGCATGCGGCCCAATTCGCTCGACGAGTACGTGGGCCAGCAAAAGGCCGTCGGTAAGGGCTCGTGGTTGCGTGCCGCGATTGAGCATGACGTGCTGTCGAGTGTGATTCTGTATGGGCCGGCCGGTACGGGCAAGACGACGCTGGCCCACATTATCGCCAACCATACCAAGAGCGAGTTTGTCGAGGTCAGCGCCGTGACGGGCACTGTGAAGGACCTGCGCCGCGTGATTGACGAGGCCAAGACGCGCCTGAATACGTACGACCGTCGCACCATTCTTTTCATCGACGAGATTCACCGCTTCTCCAAGTCGCAGCAGGATGCCCTGCTGCATGCGGTTGAGAACCGTACCGTCATTATGATTGGCGCCACGACGGAGAATCCGTACTTCGAGGTCAACTCGGCGTTGCTCTCGCGCGGTCGCGTGGTGGAACTTGAACATTTAAAGGACGAGGATATCGCCACGCTTATCGAGCGTGCGCTCGAGGCGCCGCAGGGTTTGAACGGCGAGTTCTCGGCCGATGAGGATACGGTTAAGACCATCTGCACGCTGGCTGCGGGTGACGCCCGCTCGGCACTCACGACGCTCGAGCTTGCGAGCGAGATTGCCGTCACGCGTCCCGATACGGAAGGGACGCCAGCGCCGGCGGCGGGGGAGCGTTATCCCATTACCGTGGATGACGTAAAGATTGCCAATCCGCGCCGTGGTTTTTCGTATGACAAAAACGGCGACATGCACTACGACATCATCAGCGCGTTTATTAAGTCTATGCGCGGCAGCGACCCCGATGCCACAATCTATTGGCTCGCGCGCATGATCGATGCGGGGGAGGATCCTAAGTTTATCGCTCGCCGTATTATGATTCAGGCTTCCGAGGATGTTGGCAACGCCGACCCGCAGGCGCTATTGGTGGCGCATGCCGCGTTTAAGTCTGCCGAGGTCATCGGTTATCCCGAGTGCCGCATTAATCTGGCTCAGGCTGCACTCTATGTGTGCTTGGCGCCAAAATCCAACGCGTGTGAGGCCTCGATTGATGCGGCGTTGGCCGATATTCATTCAAGTGGGCTGCGCGAGGTGCCGAGCTATCTACGCGATCGTCATCGCCCGGGCAGTGACGAATACGGTGTGTATAAGTATCCGCATGATTATCCCGAAGGCTGGGTCGATCAACGCTATTTGCCCGAGGGGCTGGAGCGCGGTGCGTTTTGGCAGCCTGCCGGCCGCGGCTGGGAAGAGTGGCGTGTAGAGCAAAGCGAGCGCGACCGTAGCGGGAATGCACCGAAGTAGCTGCTGGTAATTTTGTCTCACGTTGCTGCTCTTGGCATGTTCGGTCCCCTTTGGGGTACCATGAACAGCGTCTGTATTTCGATTCCTTCGGGAGGCTTGTATGAGTCCCATCCAAATCGCCCTGCTGCTGCTCGCCGTTGCCGGCGTGTGGGCTGTCATCGAGCTCGCGCTCACGCTGCGAAAGACCCGCACTGTCGTTGATTCGCTCGACAAGACGGTGAGCGACCTTAACAACACCATCGCCGAGGCTCAGCCCGTGGTAGCAAAGCTCGATGGCGCCGTCGATGAGCTCACCCCCGCGCTGGCGCAGGTTGAGCCGCTCCTCAAGTCGAGCAAGACCGCCGTCGACGCCCTTACCTCCAATCTCGTAGAGGTCGAAGCCGTGGTTCGTGACATTTCCGAGGTTACGGGCAGCATGGCCGAGGCCAGCAATGCCGTGTCGAGTGTGACCGACTCTGCGGCCGGTGCCGTTCAGAAACTCTTTAACAAGGTGAAGGCTCCCGCGGTCGGCGCCGAGCATAATCTTTCCGCTGCCGCCGAAGCCGAGCAGCCGACCGAGCGTGTCCTGATTGGCGAAGCCGGGGACGATGCCGCTGCTGGTGACGATGATGCACAGAAGCCTGCTGCTAAAGCGGCCCGGTATTACACCTACACGCCCGCCGAGACCTCCGAGGAGTCCTGCGATGAGTAGTGAAGCAACTTGCTCTATCACGCTGACTGTTGCCGGGGATCCGCGTCTGGCACGCCTGGTACGCATGACGGCGGCTAATGTCGGCGCGCTGTGTTCCATGTCCGTCGATCGCATCGAGGACATTCGTATGGCTGCCGAGGAGGCCTTCATCTTTGGCTGCACGGCCGTTGATTCTGACGTTATCTCGATCAAATTCGATGTCGACGAGTCTCACGTGGGCATGACCTTCACCTTTGGCGACCAGGCGACTGTCGATGAGGATGACCAGGCCGCCGTATATGCCGAGCTCATTCTGGCAAGCGTGTGCGATTCCTACGAAAAGACTGCGGCGCCCCTGACGCTTTCCCTCGATCTCAAGGCGGATATCTAATATGACCGAACGTTCCCGGAGCGGTAAGACCGCTTGGGACAAGGAGAAAACCCGCGAGCTGTTTCGTCGCTACAAAGAGACCGGTGATCCGGACGCCCGCGAGCAGCTCGTCATGTCCCATATGAACCTGGTAAGGTTTCTTGCCAACAAATTTAAGAATCGCGGCGAGCCGCTCGACGACCTCATGCAGGTCGGCTATCTGGGTTTGCTCAAGGCTATCGACCGCTTTGACCCCGAGCGCGGACTTGAGTTCACCACGTTTGCCACGCCCACCATCTTGGGTGAGATCAAGCGTCACTTCCGCGACAAGGGTTGGAGTGTGCGCGTTCCGCGTCGCCTACAGGAGCTCTCTGCCAAGGTTAACCAGGCCACCGACAAGCTCACTAACGAGCTGCAGCGCTCGCCTAAGGTGGAGGAAATCGCTGAGTACCTAGACGTGACCGTTGACGAGGTGCTGGAGGCCATGGAATCGTCCTCGGCCTATACCTCGGTGCCCATCGAGGCCCCCGGTGCGTCCGATTCTGACGACGCGCCTTCAATTCTCGACCGTTACGCCGACGACGACAACGAGCTCGACTTCACCGATGACCGCCTGGTGATTGAGGAGGCCATCCGCGATTTCTCGCCGCGCGAGCGCGAGGTTATCGAGCTGCGTTTCGTAAAGGGCATGACCCAGATCGAGATCGCCAAGAAGCTGGGCATCTCGCAGGTGCAGGTCTCGCGCCTGCTGCGCCGTACCCTTAAGAAGGTTCAGGACAAGATCGACCCCGACGGAGTGATGGTTCGTTCATGAGTGAACACCCCCAACAAACCGATCGCGCGCTGCGCGATACCCGTATTCTGACGCTTCGCATTTGGGCCGTCGTCGGCTGCATTGTCATCGCCGCCGTCATCTTTAACCTTATGGGTATCTTGGCGCCGGTTATCGAGTTTCTAGCTGTCGGTTCCATCATCGCTTTTGTGATGTCGCCGATCACTAACTGGCTCGAGCATCACGGCGTCAACCGTGGCATTGGTTCGCTCATCGCGCTGATCGTGGTCGTTGCTGTGCTCGTCGGTGTCGTTTGCATCTTGTCGCCGATTCTCTTTGGCCAGATCATGGAAGTCTTGAGCCGCCTGCCTGAGCAGCTTCGTGTTGCGGGCGGTGATCTCAACGAGATGGTCTCGCATGCTAAGACGCTCAACAACACGCCGCTCAAAGAGTATCTGGACGATAATCTTTCTTCGCTGGTTACCGTGGCGTCCAAGTATGTATCTCAGATTGCCGCTGAGCTTGGTCGCGGTGTATTCCCGTTCATTACCAATACGGCCTCGCAGCTGTTCGTCATCTTCCTCGGTCTGGTGCTTGCCTATTGGTTGGCCTGCGACTATCCCCGTATGCACCACGAGGTCTGCACCATCATCGGGCAGGAAAAGGAGACCTCGTACCGCTTTATGGTTGCGATTCTTTCGCGCTCGGTCGGCGGTTATATGCGTGGCATGGTCGTGACGTCCATCTGCGGTGGCATCCTCGCCTTTATCGGCTTTACGCTCATTGGCCATCCCTACGCGGCGCTCATGGCCATCTTTACGGGCATTATGCACTTGGTTCCGGTTGTTGGCCCCTGGGTGAGCGCGGCGATCGCCACGGTGCTCGGCTTTATGTTCAGCCCGATGCTGGCTTTGTGGACCTTGGTCGTGACCATGGTGGCACAAAATGTCACCGACAACGTCATTTCGCCTAAGGTCATGCAGAGCTCGGTGCAGGTGCATCCCATCATGAGCCTGACGGCCCTCGTTATCGGTTCGGCGCTTATGGGCGCCATCGGCATGGTTATCGCCATTCCGCTGTGCGCGGCCCTCAAGGGCATTTTCGTCTACTACTTTGAGAACGAGACCGGCCGCCAGCTCGTGGCATACGACGGCGCCGTGTTTAAGGGCACGCCCTATCGCGATGCCGAGGGTAACCCGGTCGCCGCCTATGACGCGCTTGGAGACGATACGTTCATCTATGAGTCCGAGCTCATCGGTAACGAGACTGCGCCCGAGGCCCAGGCCATGCCCAGGCCCGAGCTCGATAACCCCTGGATCAAGCTCTCGGGCCTTCAGCCCGATGCTACGGGCTTTTTCAAGAATCCCTTCGCCAAAGACGACGATTCCAACTCGGACGACGACACCAATACCGGCATCGACGGTTCCATGGACGATGATGAGCAGTAAGTCATTTCAAGTTCAAGTTCATAGGCAATAACGTGCAAATTCGCTGGAGGGTCGCTGTTTGGCGGCCCTCTTTTTTGCACTTGCGCGGTGGGATGGTAATATCGTTACGTTTGAACTGTTTCGATATGAAACCGAGGAGATTCCCTCTATGAGTGCTGACTACCCGTCAATGACTACGGCTGAGATTCGCTCTAAGTTCCTCAACTTCTTTGAGGAGCGCGGTCTTAAGCTCTATCCTTCTTCGTCCCTCGTCCCCGACGATCCTTCGCTGCTGCTTGCCAACGCCGGCATGAACCAGTTTAAGGAGTATTACCAGGGCAAGAAGACCATGAAGGAGATCGGCGCGATCTCCTGCCAGAAGTGCGTCCGCACCAACGACATCGACTGCATCGGCGAGGATGGCCGTCACCTGTCCTTCTTTGAGATGCTCGGCGACTTCTCCTTTGGCGGCGTCTCCAAGCAGCAGGCCTGCGCTTGGGCCTTTGAGCTCATCACCAAGGAGTTCAAGCTGCCGCTCGACCGCCTGTACTTCACCGTCTTTACCGAGGACGACGAGACCCATGACGTGTGGCGCTCTCTGGGCGTTGCCGAGGATCACATCTCGCGTCTGGGCGAGGACGACAACTTCTGGGCCGCCGGCCCCACCGGCCCCTGCGGTCCGTGCTCCGAGATCTACTTTGACATGGGCGAGGAGGTCGGCTGCGGCAGCCCCGACTGCAAGCCCGGCTGCGACTGCGACCGCTTCCTGGAGTTCTGGAACCTCGTCTTTACCCAGTACGACCGCCAGGAGGACGGCTCCATGCCGGAGCTGCCGCACCGCAACCTCGATACGGGCATGGGCCTGGAGCGCATGGCCGCTATCATGCAACACAAGACCGCCAACTACGACGGCGATCTGATGCAGCACCTCATCAAGCTGGGCGAGGAGATCAGCGGCAAGACCTATGACGCCGACGATTACTCCGGTGCCAGCCGCTCGCTGCGTATCATCGCCGACCACTCCCGTGCCGTCGACTTCATGATCTCGGACGGCATCCTCCCCGGTAACGAGGGCCGCGAGTACGTCCTTCGCCGCCTGCTCCGCCGCGCCGTGTTCCACGGTCGCCTGCTGGGTATCGAGGGCGCCTTCCTGACCAAGTTCATCGACGAGGTCAACGCTCAGATGGGCGAGGCCTATCCCGAGCTGCTCAAGAACGTCGCGCTCGTCAAGGGCATCGTTGCCTCCGAGGAGGAGCGCTTCTCCACGACGCTCGACAACGGCCGCGTTTACCTGGACGAGGCCCTGGCCGCGCTCGCCGACGGCGCTGTCCTTCCGGGCGATGTTGCCTTTAAGCTGCATGACACCTTTGGTTTCCCCATCGACCTGACCGTCGAGATCGCCGGTACCGCTGGCCACGACGTCGACATGGACGGCTTTACCGCCTGCATGGAGGACCAGAAGGCCCGCGCCCGCGCCAATGCCAAGGGCGACGCCTGGGGCAGCTTCAACGACGTGTGGGTCGAGCTTTCCGACAAAGTTGCCGCGACCGAGTTCGACGGCTATGACAACGACGTCATCGAGGGTGCCAAGGTTGTCGCCATCGTGCGCAACGGCGAGTCCGTAGAGTCCGCCGCTGCGGGCGAAGATATCGAGGTCGTGCTCGACCGCACCCCGTTCTATGCCGAGATGGGCGGCCAGCAGGGCGACGCCGGTGAGCTTTCTGCCGAGGGCGTTGCGCTGACGGTTTCCGATACCAAGAACCACAACGGCCTGTATGCCCACGTCGCCCACGTTGCCGAGGGCACGCTGACCGTCGGCGCCACCGTGACCGCCGCGCTCGACGCCGAGCGCCGTGGCTTCCTGCGCCGCAACCACACCGCCACGCACCTGCTCGACGCCGCGCTTAAGCAGGTCCTGGGCGAGCATGTTTCCCAGGCCGGTTCGCTGGTGACGCCCGAGCACCTGCGCTTTGACTTCACGCACTTTGAGGCCCTGTCCTCCGAGCAGCTCAAGGCTGTCGAGGACCTGGTCAACCAGCAGATCTTCGCTTCCAAGCCGGTCGTTACCCGCGTCATGGGCATCGATGAGGCCAAGGCCGCCGGCGCTGTCGCCCTCTTTGGCGAGAAGTACGGCGACGTTGTCCGCGTTGTCTCCGTGGGCGCCGAGGACCAGCCGTTCTCCCGTGAGCTTTGCGGTGGCACCCATGCCGCCAACACTGCCGAGATCGGCCTGTTCAAGATCATTTCCGAGTCCTCCACGGGCTCCAACGTCCGCCGTATCGAGGCCGTAACCTCCAAGGGCGCCCTCGACTACATGGCCGACCGCCTGGCACTCGTTGACGCCGCTGCCGCTGCGCTCAAGTGCCGCGTCGACGAGGTTCCCGCCCGCGTTGAGAACCTGCAGGCCGAGCTGCGCGAGACGTCCAATAAGCTCAAGAAGGCCCTGACCGGTGGCTCCTCCGATGCTATCTCCAATGCTATCGAGGGCGCCGTCGAGCTTGATGGCTACAAGCTTGTCGTCGCTGAGCTTCAGGGCCTTGAGGCTGCTGACCTGCGCAACTTCTGGGATACCGTGCACCAGAAGGTCGCCGGCCCTGTCGCCTGCGTCGTCGCCAGCGTGACCGAGAAGGGCACCCCGGCGCTGCTCGCCGCCGGCTCCGATGACGCCGTCAAGGCCGGTTTCCACGCCGGCAACGTGATCAAGCAGATCGCGGGCCTGGTCGATGGTCGCGGTGGCGGCCGTCCCAACATGGCCCAGGCCGGTGGCAAGAACGCCGCCGGTATCGCCGATGCCCTCGCGGCCGCTAAGACCGCGCTGGGCGCCTAAGAACCCAAGTAGTCGCTGTGGTCGCGCTCGCGCTGGACATAGGGGAGACCAGGATTGGCATTGCCGTCTCGAGCCGTGATGGCAAGATGGCGATGCCCGTCAAGGTGCTTCCGGCCGCTGAGGTCACCGGTATGGCCAAGACGTTCCGTTACCTGGTCGAGGACTATGATCCCGACATCCTGGTAAGCGGACGTCCCTTGACCATGGCCGGCGAGCCTGGCCCCCAGGCTGAGCGCGTTGCCGCCGTGGCACAAAAGATCGCCGAC
Source organism: Collinsella sp. SGI.180 (assembly GCF_050313455.1). Classification (NCBI taxonomy): domain Bacteria; kingdom Bacillati; phylum Actinomycetota; class Coriobacteriia; order Coriobacteriales; family Coriobacteriaceae; genus Collinsella; species Collinsella sp. SGI.180. The sequence continues at coordinate 13,920 of NZ_JBNPLL010000002.1, read as the reverse complement.
GAGCTCGATCTTCCGTTGGAGTTTGAGGACGAGCGTCTGTCCTCGCAAGAGGCAAAGCGTATCTTGCGCGAGCAGGGCCTCAACGAAAAGCAGATGAGGGGCAAGATTGACATGATTGCCGCCAGCCTGTTTTTGCAGACGTGGCTCGATCGCAAAAACGAGGAGGTTTCGCATGCCTAGCGCTTCCGATCCGCGCCAGCCGAATCGTACACGTCAGACCGCGTCACGCCCTGCCCAGCCTGGCCAGCGTCCGGCACAGCCGACGCAGCGCGCAGCTCAGCCTGGCGCGCGCCCGGTGCAGTCCTTCGCTCGTTCGGCCCAACCTGCTCAACGGACGGGTCAGCAGCCTTCTGCTCGTTCGGTTCAGCATCCGGCTTCTCGCGCGGCTCAGCAGCCCACTGCTCGTACGGCCCAGCCTGCAGGCGGTACCCGCTTTAAGCAGCAGGCACCTGTCCGGCGAACGCAGGCTACCCAATCGCATTCGCATCATGCTCGCGGTTTGCATGGCGTTGCTCCGGCGACCCGCTCGAGCTACGACACGCGTGCTCGACGCGGTGCTCAAAAGAAGGCCTCTCCGGTTCCCATGATCATCGGCGTTGTGGTGGCGGTGCTCGCGCTTGCTGCGATCGCTTTCTTTGTCGTGCCGGCCGTCAAGGGCTTCTTTGCCGGTGAGGATACGAAGGTTACGGCTGGTCAGCAGGTTACGGTGACCATTCCCGACGGTGCTTCGGGCGACACCATCGCCTCGATCCTCTCCGAGAACCATATCGTCGAAAATCCCAAGGATTACTATGCGGCGGTCAAAAAGCTCAATGCCGATATGTCGCTCAAGCCTGGTACCTATTCGTTCACCACATTCATGGATGCGACCAAGGTTGTTCAGCAGCTCATGGAAGGCCCCAATGCGGGCTCCAATGCGCTTACTATTCCCGAGGGTCTAACGGTCGATCAAGTCGCCGACCGTGTGGCCCAGGCCTACGACAGCATCTCTAAGGAAGACTTCCTCAACCAGGCCAAGGCCTCCAACTACGTGGACGACTATAGCTTCCTTAAGGGCGCCGCCAACGATTCGCTCGAGGGTTTTCTGTTCCCCAAGACCTATTCGCTGGGCAAGGACCCGAGCGCCGATGACGTTATCCGTGCCATGCTCGATCAGTTCAACACCGAGTACAAGTCTCTCGATTTTGCCGGGTGCGAGGCCAAGATCAAAGAGCGTTACGGCGTGGAGATGTCCGATTACGACATCATCAATCTCGCTTCCATCGTTGAGCGCGAGGGTCTCAACGCCGAGCAGCGCGCACATGTCGCCTCGGTCTTCTACAACCGCCTTGCCGGCAAGCTCGACGGTCTGCGTTATCTCAACAGCGATGCGACCATGATGTATGTCACCGGTGGCGAGGTTTCCGCCGACGACCTGCAGAGCGATAGCCCGTACAACACCTATAAGCACGAGGGTCTGCCACCCACGCCCATCTGCTCCCCGTCGCTCGAGGCACTCAAGGCCACGCTTGAGCCGACCGACTCCGATGACCTGTATTTCTACATTACGCAGGACGAGGAGTACTTCTCGCAAACCTACGAAGAGCACCAACAGTCTTGGAATTAAACATGAGGATTTTCAGCCCCAAACGATATGTTGCATCCGTCGACCGCATCGACCTTGATACCCTGTGGGCCGACGGCAAACGCGCCATTCTGCTCGATCGCGATAACACCCTGGTGCCGCGCGACACCGAGCAGGTTCCCGCCGCGGTTTCCGCTTGGCTCGACGCCGCCCGCGCCAAAGGCTTTAAGCTGTGCATGGTGTCTAACAACTGGCATCGCGACCAGGTCATGAGCTCTGCGCGCGAGCTGGGACTCGAGGCCATTAGCCACGCCATGAAGCCGGCTCCGTTTGCCCTCAAGGCGGGTCTTAAGCGCCTCGGCGCCACGGCCGACGAGGCGGTGCTGATCGGTGATCAGCTCTACACCGACGTGTGGAGCGGCAATTTCGCCGGCGTCGATACCATCCTGGTAAAGCCGCAGGCCACTCAGGACCTGTGGTATACGCAGATCTTCCGTATCTTTGAGCGCCGGGCCCTGCGCGACCTTCCCTGCGAGGAATAGGTCTCGCTATGTCCCAGCACACCAAACACGGCTGCGACCATATCTTCTTTATCGGCTTTTTGGGCGCGGGCAAATCGACGCTTGCGCGCAACGTGGGCACTATGTTCAAACGTCGCTTTATCGATACCGACCGCCTTGTCGTGCGTCGTTGCGGTAAATCGGTGACCGAGATTTTTGAGACCGAGGGCGAGGAGCGTTTTCGCGAGCTCGAGACCTCGGCGCTCCGTTCGCTCCAAAGCGAGCGCAGCCTGCTGGTTTCCTGCGGCGGAGGTATCGTCGAGACTCCGGTGAATATTGAGCTTATGCACCAGATGGGTATCTGTGTGTATCTCGAAGGTGACTTTGAGGATTCGATTCGCCAGATTCGTCGGTCCGACACGCGTCCCGATTTCCGTTCGCCCGAGCATGCCGCGCGCCTGTTTGAGCATCGCCGTCCGCTATATCGCCAGGCCGCCGATATTACTCTTGATATTCGCAACAAGTCCTTCGAGGACGTTTCCTACCTTTGTGCCGAGATGCTTTTGGAGCGTGGGCTGCTATGATTCGCCGTCAACTGATCAATTTCCAAAACCGCAGTGTCGATGTCCGCGTCGGATTGGGCGCGTTCGAGGAGCTGTCGCGCATGTTTGCCTCGGCTGTGGGCAAGCCTAAGCGCGCGTTGGTGGTTTGGAACGACGCCACGTCAGAGCGTTTTGGCGAGGTCGTCGAGCATGCGCTGGTTGATGCCGGTTTTGTCGTGTCGCAGCTCCCACTCGAGATTTCGCCTGCTGGTGCCACGCTGGCCGATGCCGATGCCATCTTTGGCGCCCTATCTGCCAACGGCATTACCTGCGACGATCTGGTTGTCGCCGTTGGTGATGCCGCAACCTGCTCGGTTGTTAGCTGGTGTGCTAATCAGTGGTGCGGTCGCACCGAGTGCGCCTTGCTGCCGACAACGTTCGACGCCATGCTCACGGTCGCGACGACCATGAAGCCGCTCGTCGCCTCGTCGTCGAATGCGCTTCCCGCTATCGCGTTCCGTCCCGAATCGGGCTTGGTCGTGTGTGACCTCGACCTTGTTCGCGAGGCGGACCCCGAGGATCTCAAGCTCGGCTATGTGGTGCTTGTTGGCACCATGCTTTCGAGCAGCAAGTCCCGCTGGAATCAGTTTACCGAGACTGTTCCCGAGATTCTTTCCGGCGAGGAGGTCGCGCTCGTCAATGCTGTGCAGTGGTCCCAGACCGCGCGCAAAGATGTGCTCATGGCCACGAACCCCAGTGCTCGCCATGCACTCGATTTTGGTAAGACAGGGGAGCGCACCCTTCGCGCCTGCCTGGGCGAGGCCGCGGCTAACGTTCCCGCATACCAGCTCCTTTCCGAGGGTATGCGCTTTGAGGCGCGCCTAGCACATGATGCCTGCGACTTCGATATCGACAATGTGTTTGATCTCGACGATTGCCTGGAGGACTTTGGCATCGAAGAGCTTGCCTTCGACTTGGAGCCCGCCGCGTTTATCGAGGAGTTCCGCAAGCAGCAGTTTGCCCGCTCAAACCGCAGCATGCTGCCGCTGCCCGCGGCGCTCGGCGCCATTCGCCTGACAAATGTCGAGGACGAGATTCTCGAACGCCATGCGCAGGCGTATCTGGCTTCTCGCAAGGAACTTTTTTAACTTTATTGACATCCATCGTCTTTCGTATCATTTTGAGGGACGGGTTTTCAATCGGTTGCGAATCGCTTGTGGTTCGGCTATTCGTTTGAAGCCCGTCCTGCTCTTTTTGAGGACAATAAGAAAGGAATCTGAATGTCTGAGTTTGCTGCCGGTCCTGCCGGTCGTATCGAGCGTGTCCGTGCCCTGATGGTCGAGCGCGGCTACGATGCCATCGTCGTGCGCGATGAGGCCAACCTCCGTTGGCTCACGGGTGTGAAGGGCGTCTTCGATTACACCTTCGAGTTTCCGCACGCCGCATTTATTACGGCCGATCAGTGCCTGTTCCATACCGACTCGCGCTATCTCAACAGCTTTGAGGAGAACACGCCCGCCGGCAGCCCCTGGGTCTACGACATGGACGAGGGCACCATCCCCGGTTGGGTTGCCGACAAGATCGCGGCTAACAAGTGTCGTGTCTGCGCCGTCGAGGATGACATGCAGATTAACTTTTACCAGGGTATTCAGCGTGGTCTTGAGGATCGCTCCGTCGCCTGCATGCTGCCGCTGATGCATGACGACATTCGTAAGATGCGCGCCATCAAGGATGCCGAGGAGATCGAGCTCATGCGACACGCGCAGTCGATCACCGATGCCGCCTTCCAGCACATGCTCGGTTTTATTAAGCCCGGTATGACCGAGAAGCAGGTTCGCAACGAGCTCGAGAACTTTATGTTCGCCAACGGTGCCGACAGCTTGGCCTTTGGCTCCATCGTCGCGAGCGGTCCCAATACCGCCAACCCGCATGCCGTCCCGAGCGACCGTGTCATCGAGAAGGGCGATTTCGTCCTCATGGATTATGGCGCGGGCTACTGCGACTATCGCTCCGATATGACGCGTACCGTCGTGATGGGCGAGCCCACGCAGGAACAGCTCGACCTGTACGAGCTCGTGCGCCGCACCCACGAGGAGTGCGTCGCCGCTATCCATCCGGGCGTCGAGGGTAACGATATCTTCAAGCTTTCCAAGAAGATCATCGGCGATGCCGGTTATGGCGATTACTACAACCATGGCCTGGGCCATGGTGTCGGTATCGACATCCACGAGCTGCCCAACTTCAACCGCAGCAAGAACATCATCGAGGTCGGCTCGGTTGTCACCATGGAGCCCGGCGTCTACCTGCCCGGCGTGGGCGGCGTGCGCTTGGAGGATTACGGTGTTGTCACCGAGAACGGCTATGAGCCCTTCACCAAGACCCCGCACGACTTGCACGTCATCGACTGCTAAGACATTCAGTTTGATTTTGGAAGCGGGGCGTCCGAAATGATTCGGGCGCCCCGCGTTCTCTTTTTATGCGCTCGCCGCAGGCGCCGCCTGCAAGTGTATAATTTCGCTCGTATGTAATTTGGACGCTTGTGCGTTCTACCCATAACAAGAAAGGTCGCTATGCCTACCATTTCTACCGCCGACTTCAAGAACGGCCTCGGTCTCCGCATTAAGGACAAGGTCTACACCATCGTCGAGTTCCAGCACGTCAAGCCGGGCAAGGGCGGTGCTTTTGTGCGCTACAAGACCCGCGATATCAAGAGCGGTCGTGTCGTCGAGAACACCTGCAACGCCGGTACCAAGTTCGAGAGCGTCATGCTCACCACCCGTGAGTTCCAGTACCTCTACAACGACGGTGCCGACTACATCTTCATGGACAATGAGTCCTACGAGCAGGTTCCCGTTCCCGAGGACATGGTGGGCGAGAACTCCAAGTGGCTGCGCGAGAACGACACCTGCCAGTTGCTCTTCGCCGACGACGAGCTCATGGGCGTGACCCCGCCGATGTTCATCGAGACCACCATCGTCCAGACCGACCCGGGCTTTAAGGGCGATACCGTTCAGGGTTCCACCAAGCCGGCCACCATCGACACCGGTGCTGTCATCCAGGTCCCTATGTACCTCAACGAGGGCGAGGTCATCAAGGTTGACACCCGCGACGGCAAGTTCGTCTCCCGCGTCTAGCAACCAACTCTTCTAGGAGGACTCATGCCCCAGGAAATCAAGATTGACGGCATCGGTATTTCGCCCGATGTTCTGACCGCCATCGTCTCGCGCGCCGTCACGGATGTCGAGGGCATCGCCTCCGTGGGCGTCAAGGACCTTGCCACCAACCTTGTCTCCATGATGTTTTCGTCCAAGGCCCCGGCTTCCGAGCCGCCGGTAGAGGCCGAGGTCATCGGCGACAAGCTCGCACTCACCGTGCGCGTCGTGGTGTTCTTTGGCTATCCGTTCAAGAAACTCGCCGAGGCCGTTCGCTCCGCCGTGGTCGCAGCTATCGATGCCCAGGTAGGCGTCGAGGTCGAGCGCGTTGACGTTTGCATCGACGGCCTCGTTTTCCCCAAGGAGTAACCTTTGAGCCTTAAGGTTTATCGCGGGCGTACGCTTGCCCGCAGTCAGGCGCTGCAGCTGCTGTTCCAGGCCGAGGCCACGGACAGCCCGCTCGAGCGCGTCCTCGAGGGCGATTTCCTGATCTCGAAGGGTCCCCTCGACCCCTACGCTCTGGAGCTGTGCCGCGGTGCCTACGAGTATATCGACCGCATCGACTGCGCCCTGCGCTCCATCGCCAAGAACTGGGATCTTATGCGCATGCCCGGCGCCGATCGCAATCTGCTGCGTATCGCCGTCTATGAGATGCGCTTCCTCACCGACGAGGAGGTCTCGGACGCCATCGTGATCAACGAGGCTGTAGAGCTTGCCAAGGCCTATGGCACCGACCAGTCCGCGTCGTTTGTCAATGGCGTGCTGGGCAAGATCGCGCGTAGCGAGGAGCTGCCGGGCGAGGACCTGTATCAGGAGCTGCTGGCCGAGGACCGCGCCCGCGAGGAGGCCCAGGCCGCCGAGGCTGCCGCCAAGGTTGCAGCCGCTCAGGCTGCGGCCGGCGTTCTCGACGAGGGTACCGAGGTCGCCGAGGTCGAGACCGGTACCGTCGAGGAGTAGCCATGCCAGAGGGTTCCGTCCGCAACTTCGATGAGATCTCGGACCGCTTGGACCAGATCATCGCTACCGTTCGCTCCAAGGATACGTCCTTGGAGCGTTCGCTCGATTTGTTTGACGAGGCGATCGAACTTGGCTCCCGTGCGGTCGATATGGTCGACAAGTTTGAGTTGACGCCTCGTGAGGCCGATAAGCTCGAGCAGGAATACGATGAGGATGCGGCAAACGAATCCCAGGATAGCCAGGCCGCGTCTCCGGATACGAATGGTTGATGGCATTCATGAAACGCGTGCGTCTCGATGACGAACTGATTTCACAGGGCATCTGCGCCGATCGCGCGGATGCCCTTCGCACTCTTATGGCCGGCTTAGTCTCGAGTGGCGGCGAGCGTTTGACCTCGCCGGGCCTTAAGGTGACGCCCGGTCTGCCCCTGCACGTGAAGGGCCGTATTCCCTACGTGGGGCGCGGCGGGCTCAAGCTCGAGGGCGCGCTCGATGCGTTTGGGATCGATCCCATGGGCCTTGCTTGCCTCGATGTGGGCTGCTCCACGGGCGGCTTTACCGATTGCCTGCTCAAGCGTGGCGCCGCAACGGTTGTTTCGGTCGATGTGGGTCGCGCTCAGTTTGATTGGTCGCTGCGCCAAGACGAGCGGGTGAGGCTTCATGAGCGCACCAACGTGACACAACTGCCCGAGCTTGGCTACGGCGGCGCTATCGACTTGGCTGTCTGCGATGTGTCGTTTACGAGTATCGCGAATATCATCGACGCCGTGTTGGCGTGCCTGAAGCCTTCGGGTTCGTTTTGCACGCTCGTAAAGCCGCAGTTTGAGGCGCCGGCTGCGCTGGTGGGCGAGGGCGGTATCGTGACCGACCCCTCCGTCCGCCGCGATACGCTTGTGGCGGCGATTGAGCTCTTTACCGCCAAGGGTCTGTTTCCGCTCGACGTGTGCGTGTCGCCCATCCATGGCGCCAAGGGCAACGTCGAGTTTTTCCTGTACGGCACGAGGTTTGCCTCTGGCGAGCGTGCCGACGATGAACTGCAATCACAGGTAACGGCTTTGAGCGAGAAAGCTGCAACGCTATGAAGGTCTTTCTGGTTCCCAATTACTACAAGCAAGAGGCGGTCGAGAGCGGCCTAATGCTCGAGCTTTGGCTTTCGCGCCAGGGCTACGAGGTCGCATGGGCTGCCGATCAGCGTTCCAAGATCCAGCGTGCGCCCGATGTTGACGATGCCGACCTGGTCATTACGCTCGGCGGCGACGGCACGCTGTTGCGTGCCGCCCGCATTCTCAACTACCGCGAGATCCCCATTCTGGGCCTTTCCTATGGTCATTTGGGTTTTTTGACGGCTGCGAGCCCCGAGGATCGCGATATTTTGCAGGTCGTGAGCGATGCCCTTTCCGGTGAGCTCCATGTGAGTCGCCGCGCCACCCTCGCCGCGGATATCGTTTCGGTGCGCGAAGATGGCACGAAGGATGTCGTGCGCACGTTTGCCCTTAACGATATGGCGCTTACGCGCGGGCCCCTGTCCGATATGGTTGAGTTCGACATCACGGTGTCTGGCCATCATATCGACCGCCTGCGCGGTGACGGCGTCGTCGTTTCGACAGCGACCGGTTCCACAGGCTACGCGCTTTCCGCCGGCGGCCCCATCGTCAGTCCCGATTACACGGGCATGGTTTGCGTGCCCATCGCCCCACATACCATTCAGGCTCGCGCCTTTTTGACCTCGCCAAGCGATGTCGTCGAGATTTTTATGTCCGATGACCGCCCGAGCGTGCCTGCGATCGCCATCGATGGACAGTTTATTTCCTGCGATGGCACGGTCGAGAGCGTGGCCGTGCGTCGCGGTCCCGGCGATGTTCTGCTGCTGGATTACGGCCCCGAGAGCTTCTATAACTCGGTGAGCCGCGTGTTCTACGGAGTGCGTCATGATCGATGAGCTGCAGGTTTCCAACATTGCCCTCATTCGCGAGGCGACGTTGGTTCCGAGCGCGGGCTTAACGGTTCTGACCGGCGAGACCGGCGCCGGTAAGACTGCGTTGCTCTCGGCGCTTAAGCTCATTTTGGGCGAGCGCGCGGATTCGTCGACGGTGCGCGAGGGCGAGACGCTTGCCAACGTCGAGGCGCGCCTGTTTGACGGTCCGCACGACACGGAGGGCTTCACCGTGCAGCGCAGCCTTTCTGCCGAGGGCCGTAGCCGCGTAAAAATTGACGGCCGCATCGCCAGCGTGCGTGAGCTTTCGGAGCGCGTCGGCGTGATGATGGATCTTTGCGGCCAGCACGAGCACCAGCGCCTGCTCGACCCTGCGCATCATGTTGCCATGGTCGATGCATGGGCGGGGCGCCCGGCGCTCGAGGCGCTCGATCGCTATCGTGCTTGCCTTAGGGCATCTCGCGCGGCTGCCAAAGAGGTCCGTCGCGTCGAAGAGGCCTCACGCGCGCAGGGGAGTCGTGTCGAGGAGGCGCGCTTCGTTCTGGAGCGCATCGCCGAGGTCGACCCCAAGCCGGGTGAGTATGAGGAGCTCGAGGAGCTGCTGCCGCGCTCCGAGCATGCCGAGGTGCTGGTGGCAACGGCCAACGATGCCCATGCGTCGCTTGCTGCCGAAGGGGGAGCACTCGATGCCGTGAACAGTGCCGTCGCGGAGCTTTCGCGTATGGCTACTGTCGATCGCAAGTTGGGTGATATCGCCGATGCCCTTTCGGATGCCTGCATCTCGCTCGAGGATTGTGCCAACGAGCTGCGCGCCTATCGCGATGGGGTCGCCTTCGACCCGCGCGAGCTGGCTCGTATGCGCGAGCGGTATTCCGACCTTAAGGGACTTTTGCGTCAGTGGGGTCCCACCATGGACGACGTGTTTGCCATGCGCGATAGCTCGCGAGAGCTGTTGTCGCTGGTAGACGATGGTGATGAGCAGATTAAGAAGGCGCGCGAAGCGCTTGGCGCGGCAGAGCGCGAACTGTTCGCCGCCGCCAAGGCACTTAAGCGTGCACGCAATACGGCAGCCCCGCGCTTTTGCCACGAGGTTGGCCGTCAGATGGCGCGCCTGGAGATGGGCGGCGCCGAGCTCGTTTGGGACTCGCGCGATCTTCCGCGCGCCGAGTGGACGCCGGCGGGCCCGTCGAGCTACGAGCTTTTGTATCGTAGCGGTGCCGGATTGACGCCGCGCCCCCTGCGCCGCATTGCGTCTGGCGGCGAGCTGAGCCGTGTCATGTTGGCGAGCAAGGTTGTTTTGGGTAACGCGGACGGCGTGGATACGTTGGTGTTCGACGAGGTCGATGCCGGTGTTGGCGGCTCTACTGCACGCGCCCTTGCGAGCGTTCTGGCAGATCTTGCCGCAACGCATCAGGTGATTGTCGTAACGCACCTGGCGCAGGTCGCCGTCATGGCCGACAAACATTACGTGGTGAGCAAAGAGCCCGGCGACGTTCCCCAAACCCATCTGGATGAGGTGGCCGGGGACGCCCGTACCGCAGAGATCGCCCGTATGCTGAGCGGCGATCAATCGGAGGCGAGCTTGGCCCACGCTAAGCAGATGCTCGAGGAAGCGCGTGCTTAGGCCGAGCCGTTACATGTATGTTCGACCCGGCCGCCACGAAACCGGCCCATCTACTACGTTTAATAGGCTATCGGCAACCACGCCTTGAATTGTAAAAAGAAAACCGCAGGTAGAACGCCTGCGGTTTTTCTTTTTTCGGTTTGTGGTTGGGCTATATTGATAAAACGTAGTAGATGGGCCGGTTTCGTGGCGAGTGGCGTTTGTCGGCTCGCCAAAATTTCTATTCCACGACCTTATCCGGCTGGATAAGCTCCTCGTAGTAGCTAATGTGCTCTCGGGCGTCCTCGATTTCGGGCAGCAGGAAGTTGTAGATAACCTCGATGATCATCGTGGCGCTGATCTTGGAGAACGCAAAGTCGCCCGTGGTGAGCAGCGCCTCGTGGTTCACGGTATTAAAGGTGTAGTCGGCTAGGCGAGCAAGCGGAGACTTGCTGTCGCTGCTGATGACGACTACGGTGGCACCACAGCCTCGAGCCGCTTTTGCCATGCGATTCAGTCGACGCGACTTGCCAGAGTTCGAGATCAGCACGATAACGTCGCCGGGGCGCAACGTGAGCGCAAAGCCGATTGATGTCTCGCTGATGGTGCTTGACACACAGCGAAGGCCCAGTTGCGAAAACTTAAACGTCGCGTCAAGCGCAACGGCGTTGGTATTACCTACGGCTGCAAACTCGATAGCCCCTGCGTTCTTAAACGCGTGCACGACGGCTGCCAGAGTATCGTGATCAATACCATCGATGGTCGCATTGAGTTCACTGACCTTTGCGGCGAGGATGTTTTTGAGGCTCTGCTCCATATTATCGAGCGAGACCTCGTCTGTGAGGCCTTCATTGCGCTGGCTCTCCAGATCGCGCGCCAGCGAAAACTGAAAGCTGCGAAAGCTTCCAAAGCCCAGCTTGCGGCAGAAGCGCGAGACGGTGGCCTCGGAGGTTGCGGCGGCGCGCGAGAGTTGCGCGGCTGTTAGGAGCGGTGCCTCGGACTGGTGCTCTAGGATATAGTCGACAATGCGCTGCTCGGACTCGCTGTATCCCTTGTGCGTGCTAATAAGGGAGAGTGCGCTCTTGCTGCTATCGGACATGGATGACTCCTGGTTGGCATTAAAAGCTGTCTTGTTGTGTGCCGCTCTAGTATACGGGGATTTCAATTACAAGATACACCTTGCTGTTTCAAAAGTTGATGGTAAACTTTCATCGACCGTTTACGGTTGTGAAAGAACCTTTCACCGGAGAAATAGGCTTGATTGCTTCTCATATAAGCGGTGGCTTGGTATCTTTCAGGAGTGGAAAAGCGCGCACCGTAGCGCGTGTAGGGGAGCGCCCGCGGGCGCAGTACTCAAGAAGGAGGGACACATGGCTAAGTTTGACATCATCGCCGCCACCGGTTGCCCGACCGGCATCGCGCACACCTTCATGGCGAAGGAGGCGCTGGAGAAGGCAGCAGCCGAGCGCGGTCTGACCATTAAGGTCGAGACTCATGGCCAGGTCGGTGTCGAGAACGAACTCACGAAGGGTGAGATCGCCGGTGCTAAGGCCGTCGTCGTCGCAGCCGATAAGGATGTCCAGGCGGAGCGTTTCGCCGGTAAGCCCATGGTTTCCGTCGGTGTTTCCAAGGCCCTGTCCGTCGAGGCTGCCGGTAAGCTGATCGACCGCGCTCTCGCCGCCAAGGGCGACGACACGGTTGCGGCTGCTGCCGATGTCGAGGATGAGGTCGAGGAGAAGGAGTCCATCGGTCACATCATCTATAAGCACCTCATGAACGGCGTCAGCCACATGCTGGTCTTCGTCGTTGCCGGTGGTGTTCTGACCGCCGTTTCGTTCCTGTGGGGCATCACGTCCTTCGATTCGACGGCTGCCGACTACAACAGCTTTGCCGCTATGCTCAAGATCATCGGCGGCATCGCCATGAACCTCATGGTTCCCGTGCTTTCCGCCTATATCGCCGAGTCCATCGGCAAGCGCCCGGCGCTCGTTCCCGGCTTTGTCGCCGGTATGATCGCCATCCAGGGCCTGCCCGTTAATGCCGAGACCGGCATGATCGATGCCGGCGGTGCCGGCGTGGGCTTCGGCTTCCTGGGCGGCATCGTCGGCGGCTTCCTCTCTGGCTATGTCATCCTGCTGCTCGAGAAGGTTTTTGCCAAGCTGCCCAAGAACCTGGACGGCCTCAAGGCTATCTTCCTGTACCCGCTGTTCTCGACCGCCATCGTCGGTCTGGTCATGCTCGGCATCTCCGGCCCCATGGCTGCCATTAACACCGCCATGATGGACTTCCTCAAGGGTCTGTCTGCCTCTGGCGCTGTTGTCCTGGGTCTTGCCATTGGCTGCATGTGCGCCTTTGATATGGGCGGCCCGGTCAACAAGGCTGCTTACGTCACCGGTACCGCTATGCTCACCGAGGCCCTGGCTGCCGGTGTCGGCACCGACACCTATAACTTCGGCACCAACTTCATGGCTGCCGTCTCCGCCGCCTGCATCGTTCCGCCGCTGATCACCACCTTCGCCGTCATCGTCGGCAAGAAGTACTTCAGCCAGGAGGATCATGACGCCGGTATCGTCAACCTCATCCTTGGTTGCACCCACATCACCGAGGGCGCCATTCCGTTCATGACCAAGAACATCTGGCCCGTCATGCCCATCATGATGCTCGGTTCCTCCATCGCCTCGATCCTGACCATTATGTTCAACGTCCACGATCCGGCGCCTCACGGTGGTTTCCTGGTCCTGCCCGTTGTCGAGAACGGTCCGCTGTGGGTCCTCGCGATCCTCATCGGCGCCGTGGTCGGTGGCATCCTGTTCGTTGCTTTCAAGAAGTATGACTTCGAGAAGAAACAGAAGGCCGCTCCCGCCGCTGCCGCTAAGCCGGTCGAGGCTGCCAAGGCCGCTGCCGTCGAGGCCCCCAAGGCTGAGGCTTCCGACTTCGTGAAGGTCGAGAACGTTTTTGTCGCCGAGGATTTTGCTTCTCGTGACGAGGCCCTGAGCTTTGTCTCCAACCAGGCTGTCAAGGCCGGTATCGCTGACGACGCCGACGCCGTAATGAACGCCTTCCTGGCCCGCGAGGCCGAGGGCACCACGGGCATGATGGAGGGCTTCGCTATTCCGCATGCCAAGTCTGGTGCCATTACCGAGGCCGCCGTCATCGTCGTCAAGGACGACTCTGGCGTGACCGGTTGGGACACCATGGACGGCGCTCCCGTCAACGTGGCTATTGCCCTGCTCATCCCCGGTGCCCAGGCCGGCACCACGCACCTCAAGATCCTGTCCAAGGTCGCCGAGGCGCTCATGGACGAGGGCTTCCGTGCCACCGTTAAGGGTTCTACCGACGCTGCCGAAATCGCTAAGACGATCAACGCCCGTCTGGTCTAATCCCGCAGCTTGCGAATAACATCGCCCCCTGTATATAAGGCGGAGACTCCATCAGGGGTCCCCGCCTTTTTTCAAGTAACCCGGTACTGAGGGACATTTCCTTCCTGCCGACAGTTCGGGATACTCCTCAGTTCACAGGAGGGTATAGACAACCGCATCAACCAGATCAACCAGGCGAACAAATTATCAGCCAAAATTTCGTTCGCACGATATTGCTCTGGACCGACCGAGTTTCCGCAGCTCGCCTGCCGGGCGGGGCGGTTAAGTTTGTCGCGAGTTCCGCACGCAAA